>NZ_JBDOQR010000010.1:0-103122 GCF_039839315.1 Phaeobacter sp. CAU 1743
TCAAAACGGGCTCGAATATCGGCAGAAAGCGGGTTGGGCATGATCTGATCCTCCTGAACAGGATGAATCAGAAAAATAGCCCGCTGTGAATCCCCTTTGATTCAATGAAAGCTGGAACCGCTTTAGTGGCAACGGCTGCAGAGGAACACAGCTAAGACCCGGGGCGGTTCTGGTGTGCCTCAGCTGGCGGGCTGTTTCAGGGTTTCGGTGAGAATCTCACGTAGCCATGCCAATCGGGATGATCCATCGAACCGGCGATGCCAGACCAGATCAAATTCTGCATCCGGAACGCTCAGCGGTAGCGGAGAACTGCTGAACCCCCGGAACGCAGAATTTATTAGCATGGCCGGCAGGGTGGCAACCGTGTCGGTGCCACGGATCACCTCGGCCAGCAGCCAGACATTCGGCACGCTGACGGCAATGTCGCGTGACAGGTTGAGGGCCTCCAGCGCGCTCTGCACGGTGCTTTTGTAGGGGCCGCCGAAATCCAGCGTGGCATGGCTGGCGCCAGAGTAGTCGTAGACGTCCTTTACCGGTCCGCGCACCTCAGGATCGTAAAAGACCCGGAAGCCCTCGGAGAAAAGATGCGCATGGCACAGGGTCGCGGGATAGACTTCGGGGCGGGGGGCAATGGCAAAATCGGCAATCCCACGCTCCAGCAGGTTTTCGGCATTCGCGCTGGGGCCTAGCTCGCGGAACACCATGCGTTTTCTGGGAACTTCCTGCCAGATGCGCGTGCAGGTTCGGTTGACCTCGGGGACAAGAACGCCGCCGTTTGTGGCGATCACAAAAGGATCGGGGTCATTGGCGGGGACGTATTCCCCATGGTCCACCAGCGCATCCATCTGGGCCAACAGGCGTCGGACCTTGGGCACCAGGCGTTCCGCGCGTGGGCTGGGAACGATCCCGCGCCCGGCCTGCACGAACAACTTGTCGCCTATGATGCAGCGCAGTTTTTCCAGGTTGTGACTGACGGTGGATTGGCTGATGTTCAGCTGCTCAGCGGCCTTGCTGACGGACATTTCATCGTAAACTGTTAAAAAGACCCGAAGCAGCCGACCACTCAACTGAGATGTATCTACGTCACGCATTTATTAATTTTTTCTTTCGCTGGATTGGATGAACCGCTTTTTTAAGTAAAGTTAACGGCAACGGGCGTAAATGGGGTGCGGAAGGGAAAATATGCGTACTTATAAATTCGACCCGAAAGAGGTCGAAGTACAAAACAAAACGAGCGAGCAGGACAAAGAACAGGCGGCCCTCGAAGCGTTGGTCAACTACGCAATCGAATGCGCCAGAGACGCAAATGTCTTTGGGTCGGGGGAAGCTCTGGAACAGGCAAAACGGCATTTGGTCCGTTCTGTACTGTTGTAGGGGTGATCTGCTTTCAGGCTGTTGGGCCACTTTGAAATCCTGATATCGGGGCGGTCCTGATGGGCCGCTTTGACCGGCCGTGGGCGCCGGAATAGGTGCCGACCGTGATCTAGCTTCGAGCCCCTCATTGGCAAGGGCACGGAAGTATAGGCGGTCCAAAATTTTGTATAATTGTCAATGATACGCGCAGGTCGCGCGGTACCGCTGTCGGTCAGTTTAAATTTAATGATTGCAATCGGTTCTTAATCGCTTTGAAAACGGCACAGCGCCGGTAAAACGCTGTGCCGCCTAGAAGCTGTGGCGTATAACGCGGCCCTGCTGGCCCGGCAGAGTTAGATCTGTTCGATCTTCACGGAGTCACTGGGATAAAACGCCAAATAGCCTTTTATTTCGCCCACGTCACTGATTGGGTCCTCATAGCTCCAGACAGCGTCCTCGGTCACCGAGGATTTGTTCACGATGGAAAAATAGGAGGCATCGCCCTTGTGCGGGCAATGCGTCGTCTTGCTGCTGGGATCTAGAAAGGCCATGGCGATGTCTTCGCGCGGGAAATAGATGACCGGCGCATGACCCTCTTCGCTCAGCTCCAATGCGCGGTTGGTTTCGCCCAGAACGGCCCCGCCCGAGCGCACCACCCAGGTGCCATCTGCTTTGCGAATTCGGATCTTGCTCATGTGATTTTCCCCATCTCGTCATTGGTATGCATGTCTTGCCCCGGCAATGTAACAGCCGGGTATCAGATCGCCGCAGTCGCCTGATCCAGCCAGGCCTGTGCGGCGGGGCTGATCAGCGGGCGGATTTTCTGGGCGACCTGCGCATGATAAGCATTCAGCCAGTCGCGTTCTTCCCTTGATAGCATATCTGCGTCAATCAGCCGCCGGTCGATCGGGACAAAGGTCAAGGTACGCCAGTCCAGCATGTCCCGCTCTGCGTCTCCGCCGGGCAGGGCAGGGGCCTTTTGGGCGACGATCAGGTTCTCGATCCGGATGCCAAAGGCGCCTTCGCGATAATATCCCGGTTCATTGGACAGGATCATTCCGGGCTGCAGCGGCACCGCAGAGGCACGGCTGAGGCGCTGCGGGCCTTCGTGTACGCTGAGGTAGGCGCCGACGCCATGGCCCAGACCATGATTGAAATCCTGCCCGGCCAGCCACAGCGGCATCCGCCCGATGGCCTCGATGTCGCGCCCGGCCAGTCCCTGTGGCCAGCGCAGGCGGGAGATTGCGATCATGCCCTGCAGCACGCGGGTAAAGGCGGCGCGTTCCTCGGCTCCCGGGGCGCCAATAGCAATGGTGCGGGTGATGTCGGTGGTGCCATCCAGATACTGCCCGCCGCTGTCCAGAACCAGCAGATCGCCGTCCTGCAGTACCGTGTCGGTCTCGACCGTGACGCGGTAGTGGATCACGGCGCCATTGGCTCCGGTGCCGGAAATGGTGTCAAAACTGATATCGCGCAGCCTGTCGTCCCGGCGGCGCAGCGTTTCCAGCTGTTTGACCACGTCGATTTCGGTGATGCTGCCCGGGGCCTGGTCGTCGAGCCAAGCCAACAGCTCCACCACAGCGGCGCCATCGCGCAGGTGGGCGGCGGCGCTGCCTTCGATCTCTGCCGCGTTCTTGCAGGCCTTGGGCAGGGCGCAGGGGTCGCCTGTCGGCTGAAGACGGTCGCCCAGAGTCTCGGCAACGATCTGCGGCAGGCTGTCCCGGTCCACCGCCACGGCGCCATTGAGCGCGCCCACGGCATTCAGGAAACCGGCAGGTGGATGTACGGTTACGCCTGCGCCCAAGTGATCCGCCAGCCCCTCTAGTTTCGACGGGTCCATGAACAGGTCCACACGCGCATCACTGTGCAGGATGGCAAAGCCATGGGCGACCGGATTGCGTGGAATGTCCGATCCGCGGATGTTCAGCAGCCACATGATGCTGTCGGGTAGGGTGATCAGGGCGGCCTCTTGTCCGGCCTCGCGCAGGCCCTTGGCCAGCCGTCCGCATTTGTCGGCGGCGCTTTCCCCGGCGTAGGCCTCGGGGTGGGCGATGACGGGCTCTGCGGGCGGTGCAGGCTGGTCCTCCCAGATGCGGTCCACCAGGTTTTCGCAATCCACAAGCATGATGCCGCTGCCGTCCAGCTGTCTGCGCAGGTCGGCGATCTGGCCGGTGGCGTGCAGCCATGGATCAAACCCGACGCGACCGCCATCCGGCAGCTGTTCCTTCAGCCAGTCGTGCAGCTGGACCTCGGGCCAGGGCACCGGGGTATAGACATCAGCGACCTGCTGTTTCACCTGCGTGCGGTAGCGTCCGTCGATGAAGACACCCGCGACATGGGCCATGGCCGCGCAAAACCCTGCAGAGCCGGTAAAGCCGGTCAGCCAGGCAAGCCGGTCGTCCCGCGGGGCGACGTATTCACCCTGATGCGCATCGGCGCGGGGGACAAGGAAGCCATCAAGCGCCTCCCGATCCAGCTCTGCGCGCAGCGCCTGCAGCCGGGGCGGCCCCTGATCCGGGCGGGCGGTGACGTCGAATGACTGAAACATGGGGAGCCTCCTGCGTTGGCGGGTGTCAACCGCGCCAGAGAACAGCGAAGCGGGGCCGGGTGCAACCCGGGAAATTCAGGCCGTGCCGACAGGTGGGTTCTGAAAGGCGGTGTTGGGGAAGGGCTGGCGCAGGCCGAATTCCAGCAGTTCCAGATGGTCCTGTCCGTAATAGGGATCCCCATCCAGCACATAGGTCGGTGATCCGAACAGATGCATCCGCAGGGCCGCATCGGTATTTGCCAGTAGAACCGCCTGCACATCGGGCGCCATCGCACCTGCAAGCAGCGGTTCGGGGGCAAGCCCGGCGTTTCGTGCAGCCTGTGACAGCTGCTCGGGGTTCATCAGGTCGATGTCATCGCGCCAATGCGCCTCAAGCAACGCATGGGCAAGGGCATCGACGTCCTGCCCCAGACGTTCGGCCATGATCACCATGCCGCTGGAAAGGGTCAGGGCGTTGTCATGGTAGGTCGGGCGGTAGGTAATGATCGGAACGCCGCGATAGGCGGCCCAGCGTTCGATCTCGCGTCCGAAGAAGTAATCGACATGCGCCTGACTGCGCCCGGCAAAGGGACGCCCGCCTGCCTGCTCCACCACTGGCGACAACAAAAAGGGGCGGTGGATCAGTTGGCAGTCATGGGCCGCGCAGATTTCTGCCAGCCGCCTGGAGCCAAGATAGGCATAGGCGGAATGGGTGGAGTAGAAATATTCGATCTTGCGCTGCGCCATGCCGGGGCTCTCTTAACTGGCCTTCTTGATGCCCATGACACGGGCGCGGGCGCGCGGGTCGCTGTCAAACAGCGCCGCCAGCTGTTCGGTCATGGCTCCGGCGAGTTGTTCGACATCGGTAATGGTCACCGCGCGGTCGTAGTAGCGGGTGACGTCATGGCCGATGCCGATGGCCAGAAGCTCCACCAGCTTTTTCTTCTCCACCATGGCGATCACATCGCGCAGGTGTTTTTCCAGGAAGTTCGCCGGGTTCACCGACAGGGTAGAATCATCTACCGGCGCGCCGTCGGAAATCACCATCAGGATCTTGCGCGCCTCGGGACGGCCGACCATCCGGCGGTGCGCCCATTCCAGCGCCTCACCGTCGATGTTCTCTTTCAACAGGCCCTCTTTCATCATCAGGCCAAGGTTCGGGTGCGCGCGGCGCCATGGTACATCGGCACCCTTGTAGATGATGTGGCGCAGATCGTTCAGACGACCAGGCTGCTGCGGGCGGCCTTCGTTCAGCCAGGCCTCGCGCGCCATGCCGCCCTTCCAGGCGCGGGTGGTAAAGCCGAGGATCTCGACCTTCACGTTGCAGCGTTCAAGGGTGCGGGCGAGAACGTCGGCGCAGATCGCCGCGATCGAGATCGGACGTCCCCGCATCGAGCCGGAGTTGTCGAGAAGCAGCGTCACCACGGTGTCGCGGAACTCGGTATCCTTTTCGCGTTTGAACGACAGCGGGGTGGTCGGGTTGGCGACAACGCGCGCGAGACGGCCTGCGTCCAGAATACCTTCTTCCAGGTCGAACTCCCAGGAGCGGTTCTGCTGCGCCTGAAGACGGCGCTGCAGCTTGTTGGCAAGGCGGGAAACGGCGCCCTTCAGCGGTTCCAGCTGCTGATCGAGATAGGCGCGCAGGCGCTCCAGCTCGGCTGGTTCGGCCAGATCTTCTGCGGCGATTTCCTCGTCGTGGGTGTCCAGGAACACCTTGTAGTCGGGATCCGCTTCTGAGGCAGGCGGCGGCGGGGGCGGGTCCAGCGGCGCCTCGCCATCGGGCATTTCGGTTTCTTCCGACAGCTCGTCCTCAGCCATCTCGTCCATCGAGACCTGGGCCTGGCTTTCGTCCTGCTGCTGCTCCTGTGCCTGTTCGGCATCCGCATCGGCCTGTTCGTCGTCGGAATCATCTTCGCCGGAGCTGTCGGGATCCTGCTGCTCTTCGGCGTCCTCTTCGGCCTGGTCTTCCTGATCCTCATCCGGCTGATCGGGGTCATCGCCCAGCTGGTCGCCATAGCCGAGATCGGTGATAATCTGGCGGGCAAAGCGGGCGAATTCCGCCTGATCGGCAATCTTCTCTTCGAGGTCGCCGAGCGTTTCACCGGCTTCGGCCTCGATATAACCGCGCCATAGCTCGGCCACGTTGGCGGCGCCTTCGGGCAGCGGGCGGCCCGTGGCCATCTGCCGGACCAGATAGCCCGCAGCAGCAGCCAGCGGCGCCTCGGTCGAGGATTTCATCTGATCATAGCCGCGCCGGATCGCCTCGTTGCGGATCTTGACGTCGATGTTCGATGCGGTGCCCGGCATGTGGCGCGCGCCCATCGCCTCGCAGCGGGCGGTTTCCATCGCCTCGTACAGATCACGGGCCATCTCGCCTTGCGGCGCATATTTCGCGTGGACGGCATCGTCGTGAAACTTGTGGCGCAAAGCGAGCGCATCCGCAGTGCCGCGGGCCAACAGCACTTCCTCGCGCGTCATCCGGCGGGAGACCTGCGGCAGGCGCATGGAATCGCCCGAAAGCCCGGCCGGGTCGACCGTGTAGCTGACCGACAGTTCGGAATCGTCGGCCATCACCTTGGTCGCTTCAGCCAGCGCCTTTTTGAACGGATCTGCCGGGTTGTCGGTCGGTTTGCTCATATTTTCGCTCTCACTTCATCGAGGTCGGCTTCATCGGCCGCCAGCCGCGCCAGCAGGTCCACATGCACATCCAGCGCATCTACCACCCTATAGCCCGGATCCTGCCCGTCAAACGCCAGGTTGAGATCGGTGCCCGCCAGCACGATGGCATCGGCGCCCAGACCATCGACCATCCGCTGTCCTGCATCCAGGAACAGCGCCCGCTTTTGCGGCGTGCATACCCCGGCGACGGCCATGTCCTGATAGCTTTGGCCCAGGTCCTCGATCTCATCCTCCAGCGCCACGGCGCGGGTTTTCTTCAATTGCCCATAAAGGCCCGTCTTCATCACCACGCGGGTGCCCAGCAGGCCAACGGTGTTCAGCCCCTGTGCCGCAAAATAATCGTCCAGCGGCGTGACTGCCGAGACCAGCGGCAGGGAAGACAGCGCCACCGTTTCGTCGAAACAGAAATGCCCACCCAAAGAGGTGATGGCAACGCAATCGGCCCCGGCGTCGCGCAGACGGTCGATCAATCCTGCATAGATTTCGGCCTGGGCCGCGCGGTTGTCCGACAGGTTGTTGCGGATCAGCTCCTGCACATCGGCATGGACGATGGTCAGCTCCAGCGGCAGGCCCCGTGCGGCCATCGCCGCCGTCAGCCGCTGGTAATAAACCACCGTGGCCGCAACGCCGATTCCACCGATCAGGCCGATATGCATGGGAGTGTCCTTACCGGGTTCAGGCGACGTTTGCCGCGCTTTCGGGCAGTTCCTCGTCAAAGCAACGCTGATAGAACTCGGCCACGGTCTGACGTTCCAGCTCGTCGCATTTGTTCAGGAACGACAGCCGGAAGGCATAGCCCACGTCGCGGAAAATCTCGGCGTTCTGCGACCAGTTGATCACGGTCCGCGGCGACATCACGGTGGACAGGTCACCGTTCATGAAGGCGGTCCGGGTCAGATCCGCAACGGTGACCATCTGGCTGACGATCTTGCGGCCCTTCTCGGTGTTGTAATGCGGTGCCTTGGACAGGACGATGGCGGTTTCGGCATCGTGGCTGAGGTAGTTCAGCGTGGAGACCAGCGACCAGCGGTCCATCTGGGCCTGGTTGATCTGCTGGGTACCGTGGTAAAGGCCCGTGGTATCGCCCAGACCGACAGTGTTCGCGGTGGCAAACAGGCGGAAGAAGGGGTTCGGGGTGATGATCTCGTTCTGGTCGAGCAGGGTCAGCTTGCCGTCATGCTCCAGAACCCGCTGGATCACGAACATCACGTCGGCACGGCCCGCATCGTATTCGTCGAATACGATGGCAACCGGATTGCGCAGCGCCCAGGGCAAGATGCCTTCGTGGAATTCGGTGACCTGCTTGCCGTCGCGCAGTTTGATCGCATCCTTACCGATCAGGTCGATCCGGGAGATGTGGCTGTCGAGGTTGACGCGCACCGAGGGCCAGTTGAGGCGGGAAGCGACCTGTTCGATGTGGGTCGATTTACCCGTGCCGTGATAGCCCTGGATCATCACGCGGCGGTTGTGGCTAAAGCCCGCAAGGATGGCCAGCGTGGTGTCGGGGTCGAACTTGTAGGTCGGATCCAGCGCCGGCACCCGGTCAGAGCCTTCGGCAAAGCCCTTGACGGTCATGTCGGTGTCAATCCCGAACACATCACGGACCGAAATGGTCTCGGTCGGTTTCGCATTCATATCCAGCATGCCGTCGCTCATAGCAGTCGATCCTTATCTCTGTGCCCCGGCGGTCTGGGGGCGTAATTCGGGGGATTGGTGCCCGATCTGACGGAGAAGGGCAAGCGAAAGGTATGTGAGCGGTACAATTGCGCGACGTCTCACCGCGGTGGATGCGTGTTTGGCGGGCTGTGGCAGAGGATATGAGCGTATACGGGGAGCGCTGAAACGGGCTTAGAGCGAAGAATGTACGACGGCCAGATCCTGCACGAAAAAGGGCCCCGGTGGGGCCCTGATCACAAAATGCGCAGATCGGTTATTTGAAGCTGCGGCTCTCTTTCAGCTGGTCCCAGGCCCAGACAACCTCTTGCAGCTGTTCTTCCTGACTGCGGTCGCCGCCGTTCATATCCGGGTGCAGAACCTTGATCAGTTTCTTGTAGGCCTTGCGGATCTCAGCCTTGGACCAGTCGTCGCGGGCTTCCAGGATCTCAAGTGCGCGGCGCTCGGTGGCGGGCAGGCGGCGGCCGGATTTCGCGTTCTTGCCGGGGTTGCGGGTGGCATTGGCCCCCAGCACCTGATGCGGGTCCTCGATGCCCAGGCGCGCCCAGGCGCGGGCCTCGGGGTCGCCCATCGGGCGGGTCTGACGTTCCCAGACCTTGTCTTTGGAGGCCTGTGCGTTCAATTCAGCCTCGGTCGTGCTCTGGAAGAAGTTCCATTTCTGATTGTATTCCCGGATATGTTCCTGACAGAACCAGACGTATTCATCCAGCACATCGGGGGCTTTGGGGGCGCGGAACTTGCCGGCTTCCTCGCAGCCGTCCTTGGCGCAGGTTCGCACCGATGTTTCTGAGGCTCCGGATACGGCACGTCGCCCGCGTGGGTTTTTCTTTTTCGCGGAGCGGACGGACATATCGAAACCAAAGGGATCTGATTTGCTCATGGGGCGCACCTTCTAGACGGATCTGCTCGACTCGGAGCAAGCAGTTTAGTCTAAGGGGCAGAAGATAGAAGGGGGGAGGGGAAATTTTTATGAGAGTGAGCGGAAAATGAGCGTGAAGAGCGAAATGGAAATGCGCCTGCAAGAGGCGTTCCAGCCCAGCCATTTGGAGGTCGTCGACGACAGCGACAGCCATATCGGACATGCCGGTCATGACGGCGCGGGTGAGAGTCACTTTAATGTGAAAATCCGCGCTGCGGCCTTCGCCGGGATGAACCGGGTTCAGCAGCACCGCGCGGTGCACAAGGCATTGGGTGATATCGTGCCGCGTATTCACGCGCTGGCGCTGGATATCGGCAGTTAAGCACGGCTTATTGCGCCCCAAGCGGGCGCGGTATCCTCAGCGGGTTCCGGAGTCGTCTTCGGGATCGCCTGTCGGCTTTTCAGGCAGATCGCGCGTCGCTGACAGGCTGGCCCGGGTTTTGAGCGCTGTCGTCACGCCCGAAACCGGGCTGAGTTCTTCGACACCATCGTCGCCCTGCATCTGCGCTGCGCCGGGACCGGGAACTGGGGTTGCGCCTGTGGGGGCTTCGGGGTCGCCAGCTGTGGCCGTTAGCGGCGGGGCGGCCGCGCCTGTGTCCTCCGCCGGGGCCTGCTGCACGGGGGCAGGGGCCAGCGCGCGGCGAAAAATCAGCACATTGCGCCAGTTGGTTGTCGATCCGGTCAGCCCGGAACGTTCGTCCGAGGGTAGCAATTCTGCGCGCTGGTATTCCCAGCCTTCAGCGGCCATCTGGTTGAGCGTGATCTCGACCGAGTGGGCAAAGCGATCCTCGGGGGTTTTTACGCCCTTAGCCTTGGTGCCCTTATGCGGGGCGGTAACCACTTTGTATTCATAAGGCTGCATGCCGGACTCCTGACGACTAGCCCGAAGGTTTAGCGGATGCAGGCGAGGGGTCAAGCTGCGCCGCCGGAACGCGGCGCAGGCCGTGACATTCTCTCTACATCTGCGACGGCGGCAGGGCGCCGCGCGGTGGGGGCGGTTACTTCTTCGCAGCCAGCTGCGCCAGGGTCAGGCAGACGTTCGTCGCCGCGGCCATGTCCTGCACCGAAACCCATTCCAGCGGTCCGTGCACGCATTGCATGCCGCAGAAGATATTCGGCGTCGGCACGCCAAGCTCGGTCAGGCGCGATCCATCGGTGCCGCCGCGGATCGGGATGGAAATCGGCTCGATCCCATTGGCCTTGCAGGCCTCCAGCGCCAGATCCACCGGGGTCATGTCATCCTCCAGCCAGTAACGCATGTTGCGATACTGCGGGTAGATCTCGCAGGTGATCTCCGCGCGCGGCTCGCTTGCCTGCACGGCGTCGCAGACCTTGCGCAAGAGATCACCCTTGGCGGCCAGCCCGTCCCGCTCGAAATCCCGCAGGATCAGCTTGATCTCCATCTCGGAGGAACTACCGTTCATGTCGGTCACATGCAGGAAACCCTCGCGCTCATCGGTCGTTTCCGGCGTCATTGTGGCCTGGGGCAGGGTCTGGATGATCTTGGAGGCCAGATGCGCTGCGTTGACCATCTTCTCCTTGGCCCAGCCGGGGTGGATCGACACGCCCTTGATCGTCACCACGGCGCGGTCAGCCGAGAAGCTTTCATAGATGATCTCACCCACATCGCTGCCATCCAGCGTATAGGCGAAATCGACGCCAAGATCCTTGGGCAGTTGCGGATCGACGCCGCGGCCGATCTCTTCGTCCGGGGTAAAGGCGATGCGGATGGGGCCATGGGGGATGTCTGGATTGTCGATCAGGTGCTGCGCCAGCGTCATCACCACGGCCACGCCTGCCTTGTCATCGGCGCCGAGTAGGGTGGTGCCAGATGCAGTCACCAGATCGTGGCCTTCCTTACCCGCCAGATAGGGGTGGTCCTTGGGCGAGAGCACCAGATCGGGATTGTCGGGATATGTGATGTCGCCGCCGTTGTAGCCCTTGATCACGCGTGGCTTGACCCCTGTGGCGTTGAACTGCGGCGCGGTGTCCACATGGGCGAGGAACCCCACGGTCGGCCCCTCTGCCGTGCCGGGCACGGTGGCGAGTACCGTGCCGTATTCGGTCAGCTCCACATCCTGCGCGCCGATCTCTTTCAGTTCATCCACCATCAGGTTCAGCATATCGAATTGGATCGCGGTGCTGGGGGAGGAGGGCGAGGTCTCATCGCTTTGACTGTCGATGGCGGCATAGCGCACCAAGCGCTCCTGAAGGGCCTGATCGAATTGGGTTTTCATGGGGTGCTCCAAGGTGGGCGTGTTCGTTTGGCGGCAGGCTGGTCCAGAGCGCACGCTGCGTCAAGTTACCTCTTGCAGGTCCGCTGGGATACCGCTTACCGAATGGCGATCCTCAGATCGTGGTCGGCAAAGGCCCATCCATGCCCATCGCGCGTGCCTTATGCTCCTGCATGTGCGGAAAGCGCTGGAGCACCACGTCATCCGGCAGGTCAAGCCCCTTGTCGATCGCTATCTGCGGTGCCCAGTTCTGATCCGATAGGTCGACTCTGCGTATGAGAATACGCTTGTTCTCAGTGTATGCTTGCTGGCCGAATTCTTGCTGAAACTGGCGTAGCAACTGGATGCGAGCTGTGGAAATTCGTGTATTCTTGACGGCGGCGTTTTGACCGTCGGGGAGGGAGAAATGGCTGTTTGGCTGGCCAGCAAGATCCGGAATCCGGTCCAAGTCCCACACGGTCAGGTTCCCGGCCGTGACATTTGTCAATGCTGAGGCCAGCAGGTAGTCGTAGGCGAACCAATGGCAGCCACGCGCCGCGTAAAAGGCGTCGATATAGGCCTCGATCGACCCGTTGGTCTCCTTGTAGAACCTGTCGCGATTGATACCCCAGAGGCCGGCCCGAACAAATTGCTGATAGCTGGAACGAAGCATCGCGATAGGTTCGCGCAGCAGGCAGAGCAGGGATACGGCTTCGGTGCCGAGACGTTTGGAAAATTCATCCGTGAGTGCCGCGAGTCGACCTGTACGGTTGGTCGTATATTCCTCTGTCGAAAGAAGAATTCGCCTGCATCCATTGGACTGGGCTTCGTCAATGATGTCATTCACTGCTGCGCCTAGATCAAGATCATTGGCGAGCAAGGGGCCATGGTGTCTGTAGCCCGTGCGTAGGCGGTGTCGTTCCGGGTAGAGCAGCCCGGATGAGCGAAACAGCGCGTCGTTGTCGGCCAAATACGCCTGAAGCGATGTCGAGGCGCATTTGGGAAAACCGATATGGATGGTAATCTGCATGGGGCGTCCATCTATTTTTGCAGCAGGCTGGGCTAGAGTGCACGGGGCGTCAAGGGTAGGTTCGTATCTCCGTGTAAACCAAGGCCCGTCTTCCAAATAGGGGCTTAGCCCACACATAGGTCGGCTGCTGCCCTTATGATTACATGGACGAAAAAAGCGCCCCGGATGGAGCGCCTTTCGTAATCGATGTGCTTTGGCTCAGCCCAGTTTCTTGGCGACCAGCTCGTTCACGGCCTTGGGGTTGGCTTTGCCGCCGGTGGCCTTCATCACCTGACCGACGAACCAGCCCGCCAGTTTCGGGTTCACCTTGGCCTTTTCCACCTGCGCGGGGTTGGCGGCGATGATCTCGTCCAGTGCGGTTTCAATCGCGCCGGTGTCGGTCACCTGCTTCATGCCGCGTTCTTCGACGATCTGTTCCGGATCACCACCTTCGGTATAGACGATCTCGAACAGGTCCTTGGCGATCTTGCCCGAAATGGCATCCGAGGAAATCAGATCGATGATCCCGCCCAGCTGCGCCGGGGAGACCGGGCTGTCGGTAATGTCGTGGTCTTCTTTTTTCAGGCGGCCGAACAGCTCGTTGATCACCCAGTTGGCGGCCAGCTTGCCGTTGCGGCCCTTGGCGACCTCGTCGAAATAGGCAGCCGATTCCACGTCTGCGGTCAGAACCGAGGCGTCATAATCGGTGAGGCCGAAGTCCGCGATGAAGCGGGCCTTTTTCTCATCCGGCAGCTCGGGCAGGTTGGCGGCAATGTCATCCACCCAGTCCTGTTCGATCTCCAGCGGCAGCAGGTCGGGATCGGGGAAATAGCGGTAGTCATGCGCCTCTTCCTTGGAGCGCATCGAGCGGGTCTCACCCTTGTCCGGGTCGTAAAGACGGGTTTCCTGCTCGACCTCACCACCAGCTTCGACGATTGCGATCTGGCGGCGGGCTTCCACCTCGATCGCCTGCTGGATGAAGCGCATGGAGTTCATGTTCTTGATCTCGCAGCGGGTGCCGAGATGCGAGAAATCCTGGGTTTCCTGGTATTTCTCATAGGCGCCCGGCAGGCAGATCGACACGTTGACGTCGGCGCGCAGGTTGCCGTTCTGCATGTTGCCGTCACAGGTACCCAGGTAACGCATGATCTGGCGCAGCTTGGCGATATAGGCGGCAGCTTCCTCGGGGCCCCGGATATCGGGGCGCGAGACGATCTCCATCAGGCAGACGCCGGTGCGGTTGAGGTCGACAAAAGACATGTTGGGGTCCATGTCGTGGATCGATTTACCCGCGTCCTGCTCCATGTGGATACGTTCGATGCGCACCATGCGCGCGGTACCATCGCCCAGTTCCACCAGAACTTCGCCTTCGCCGACGATGGGGTGGTAGAGCTGCGAAATCTGATAGCCCTGCGGCAGGTCGGGGTAGAAGTAGTTCTTGCGGTCAAAGGCTGACCATAGGTTGATATCCGCCTTGAGGCCCAGCCCGGTGCGCACCGCCTGCTCGACGCAATATTCGTTGATCACCGGCAGCATGCCGGGCATCGCCGCATCCACGAAGGAGACGTTGGAGTTCGGCTCGGCGCCGAATTGGGTCGAGGCGCCAGAGAAGAGTTTCGCATTGGAGCTGACCTGGGCATGCACCTCCATGCCGATGACCAGTTCCCAGTCATGCTTGGCGCCCGAGATCACCTTGGGCTTGGGGAGTTCATATGTCAGGTCGAGCATGGGTGCCGGCTCCTAATATCTGGTTTGCCCAGCGTTCTAGGGCTGCCGGGCGCGAGGAGCAAGAGGCAATGGCGGCAGCGCCCCTGTGACCTGCAGTTTAGTTTAAAGTGTCGATTTTTTGCGGCGACCCGGATCGGCCTAGGTCGCGCCGTCTGCATCAGGCTTCGGCTCTCCTGACTGTACAAGAAAACTGGGGTCTTTCGACGTCTGAGCGATGTCTCTGTCCAGAATAGCGGATCACCTAAAGCGGGAGCACTAACCAAGTTGGTCTCGATAAAGTTGTTGATATGTATGCAAATGCATCTTATGCGGGTTTTTGCCGACACATGGCAAAAACCATATACTTCAGAGGATACAAGCCGATATGGCGAATATTAAAACTGGAACAGACGCAGACGATATCCTTTTCGGAACCGCTTTCGATGATGTGATCGATGGCGGTCTTGGCAACGACACCCTCTACGCGGGAAGTGGCTCTGACAGGCTGACTGGCGGTGCTGGTGCTAACCATTTTGCCTTCCGCTCCGGGGATGGGATGGACACCATCACCGATTTTGTCGACGGACAGGATACGCTGGAAATACGCGGTGCGGCCTGGTCCGATGTCACGATTTCCTCGGTCGAGGGCGGTACCCTTGTGACCTACGGCGAAGGTGACAGTATCTTCCTGCAAAACGTCGATGCCGCCAATATCGACCAGTCGGACTTTACACTGGTGGATGCCGATAGCGCCGACGTGATCGAGTACAACACGATTTTGGGGCCTTTGAACACCGTCGTGGTCGGCGGCGCCGGGATCGACACGCTGAGGTTCGCTGGCCCCTACAGTGCCTCCATCGGCGCGAATGCGCAGCTGATCGACATTGAGCAGATCCAGCTGGGCGATGCAGAGACCCCAGGCCATTTGCGGCTTGAGTCCGGCGGCTCCTACAATTTCAGCGCAATTACATTCCTCGACAGCACCGGCGATATCTTTGTCGATGGCACGCTGGCGACCAAGGTCACCGGCAGTGCCCAGAACGATAACATCTTCAGCAGCTATGGCGACGACACATTGGATGGCGGCCTTGGCGATGACTACATCTGGGGTGATGCTGGCGATGATCTGATTTTCGGACGGGATGGCGATGATTACCTGGTCGGAGGCACCGGCGACGATCTTCTCTCCGGCAGCAATGGCAGTGACACTCTGGATGGTGGCGAGGGCCGCGATTCCCTGCACGGGGGCGGCGGCGATGATCTCATCCTGCACGCATCAGCGGAAGGGCGCCTGGATGGCGTCGTGAGTGGTGGCGCCGGGATCGACACGCTGAAATTCACCGGCAGGGACAACAACCGCATCGGCGCGGATGCAGAGCTGCGCGGTATCGAGCAGATCCAGCTGGGGGTTGCCGGGCAAGACGAAGGCCTGCGCCTGGAGGCCGGCGGCAGCTATGACTTCAGCGGGATGACATTCCTCTACAGCAACCGCTTCATCACCATCGACGGTATCGAGGCGAGCAACCTTATCGGCAGCGCCCAGGACGATATCATCTCCAGCAACTATGGCGCTGACACGCTGGATGGCGGACTTGGCAATGACTACATCTGGGCCGATGGCGGCAACGATGTTGTCTATGGCCAGTCGGGGAATGACGACCTGCTGGGCAATGAAGGCGAGGATGCGCTGTTTGGTGGCGCGGGCCATGATAGCCTTGATGGCGGGGTCGGGCACGACACGCTGGATGGCGGGGCAGGAGACGACAACCTGTTCGGCGAAGATGGCAATGACGTTCTCACCGGTGGCGACGGCTTTGACTACCTGATTGGCGGTGATGGCGACGATGTGATCAGCGGTGGTAAGGAGTTTGACTATTTGGCTGGCGGCACCGGCAATGACACCCTGAACGGTGGTGCCTATTCCGATGTCTTCGCCTTTGAACAAGGCGGCAACGCTGACGTCATCACTGATTTCGAAGTGGGTGTCGACTTGCTGGAAATGCAGGTTGTGACCCAGGGGGATATCACCATCACCTCGGTGGTCGATGGCACGCTGGTTGGCTATGGCGCGGGCGATACGGTGCTGCTTGAAAATGTCAGTGCCTCTGAGCTCAGCTGGGATGACTTCATCTACTTCTGAGCGCCCTGACGGCTGAAAAATGGCGGATGCGCACAGGTGCATTCGTCACCCCCTTGGCGGCTCCTGTCGCCAAGGCTAAGAAGGGTCTCCCCGCGCCATGACCGCGCCAAGGAAGAGGACCCCGCCCGTGGATACATCGCCCGAGATCAGCGCCCGCATCGCCCAGACCATCGCAACCGAAATCGGCGCTGCCGCCAAACAGGTCAGCGCCGCCGTGCAGTTGTTGGATGAGGGTGCGACGGTGCCTTTTGTCGCCCGCTACCGCAAAGAGGTGACCGGCGGTCTGGACGATACCCAGCTGCGGACCCTGGACGAGCGCCTATCCTACCTGCGGGAGCTGGAATCGCGCCGGGGAACCATCCTCGAATCGATCCGCAGTCAGGACAGGTTGACCGACGATCTGGCAGCCAAGATTGCCAAGGCCGAGACCAAGGCGCAGCTTGAAGATATCTATCTGCCCTACAAACCCAAGCGTCGTACCAAGGCGATGATCGCGCGGGAAAACGGGCTGGAACCATTGGCCGAGGCGATCCTTGCCGACCGCAACCTTGAGCCTGAGGCGTTGGCCGAAAGCTATATCACCGAGGCGGTGGCGATGGTGAAGGATGCCCTGAACGGTGCGCGCGATATCCTGACCGAGCGCCTGACCGAGAACGCCGACCTTCTGGGGCGTCTGCGGGAGTTCCTGCAACGCGACGCCCTGCTGACGGCACGGGTGGTCGAAGGCAAGGAGCAGGAAGGCGCCAAATTCTCTGATTACTTCGATCATCGCGAACGCTGGGCCGATGTACCCTCGCACCGGGCGCTGGCGATGCTGCGCGGCTCGAACGAAGGCGTGCTGACGCTAGATATCGGCCCCGACCCGGAAGAGGGCGTGGCAAGGGCCGAAGCCATGGTGGCCGCAGTTCTGGGGGCTGGCGGCGATGGGCCCGGCGACAAATGGCTGCGCAAGGTCGCAGGCTGGACCTGGAGGGTGAAACTGTCGCTGTCGATGATGCTGGAACTGATGGGTGATCTGCGCGCCCGGGCGCAGGAGGATGCGATCCAGGTCTTTGCCCGCAACCTCAAGGATCTCCTCTTCGCAGCGCCAGCCGGTGCGCGGCCGACCCTCGGGCTGGACCCGGGCATTCGCACCGGCGTCAAGGCGGCAGTGGTTGATGCGACCGGGAAATTGGTGGCCACAGAGACGCTGTATCCGTTTCAGCCCAAGAACGATCTGCGCGGGGCGCAGGTATCGATCCTGAAGCTGATCGCGGAGCACGGCGTCGAGCTGATCGCCATCGGCAATGGTACCGCCTCTCGCGAGACCGAGCGGATGGTGGCCGAGGTGTTGAAGAACCTGCCGGCCAAGATCAAGGCGCCGACCAAGGTGGTGGTTTCCGAGGCGGGCGCCTCGGTCTATTCCGCCTCCGAACTGGCGGCGCGGGAATTTCCCGATCTCGATGTTTCCTTGCGCGGCGCGGTTTCCATTGCCCGCCGACTGCAGGACCCGTTGGCCGAATTGGTGAAGATCGAGCCCAAGAGCATCGGGGTTGGTCAGTACCAGCACGATGTGGATCAGCACAAACTGTCGAAATCACTGGAGGCGGTGATCGAGGATGTGGTGAACGCCGTCGGCGTCGACCTCAACATGGCTTCGGCGCCGCTTCTGGCGCATGTCTCGGGGCTTGGCCCCGGGCTGGCCGAGGCGATCGTGGCGCATCGGGATGCCGCCGGGGCGTTCCAGTCCCGAAAGGAACTGCTGAAGGTTGCGCGGCTTGGCCCCAAGGCTTTTGAACAATGCGCGGGCTTCCTGCGTATCCGGGACGGCAAGGAGCCGCTGGATGCATCCTCTGTGCACCCCGAGGCTTACGGCGTTGCGCGCAAGATTGTGGCGGCCTGCGGGCGGGATATCCGTCAGATCATGGGGGACAATACCGCCCTGCGCGGCATTCGCGCCGAAGACTTCGTCGACGATAGTTTTGGCCTGCCTACGGTGCGCGACATCCTGAGCGAGTTGGAAAAACCCGGCCGCGATCCGCGCCCCAGTTTTGTCACCGCTTCCTTTACTGACGGGGTTGAGGAGATCACCGATCTGAAACCCGGCATGGTGCTGGAAGGTACGGTGACCAATGTCGCGGCCTTTGGTGCCTTCGTGGACATTGGCGTGCATCAGGACGGCCTGGTGCATGTCAGCCAGCTGGCCGACCGGTTCGTGAAGGACCCGCACGAGGTGGTGAAAGCCGGGCAGGTGGTGAAGGTCACCGTGACCGAGGTGGACGTGCCGCGTAAACGGATCGCCCTGACGATGAAAAAGGACGGCGGCGCGTCGGCCCGGGAAAACCGCAAGGAACGCGGCGCTGGTCCGGGGCAGGGGCCGGGCAACCGTCGCGGTGGCAAACCGCCTGCGCGGGGGAAGATGACGGCTGGCCCCAAGGGGAAACCGGCGCAGGATAAAGGTGGCGCCACCGGCGCGCTGGGCGCAGCACTGATGGATGCCTTCAAGAAAACCTGAACGCAGGGTGAAGCCGCAACGCAAAAGGCCGGGCATGTCCCGGCCTTTTCTGTGTCTGTTGACAGTACCGCGTTGCCGGAGGGCGCGCGCCTAGCCGGTGGTCACGTGCAGCCCGTCCGGCGTGATTGCGATCTTCTGGCCATGGGCGATCTCATCCCGGAAAATCTGCGCGATAAAGCTCATAGCCTGTGCCTGCCCGCGAGCCGAGAAACGGCGCAGCGAGGTAACTCGGGCGCTGTTGTCAAACCCATTCGCCGCATGGGCCCAGATCAGGGGATGTACTTCGCGCAAGTGGTCGCGGATCAGCCAGCTGGCGGCGCTTGCGATTTCCTGCCGGGGCGTCTGCGGCGTCGTGCCATCCATCTGCGCGCCGCCCAGTGCCACCGCGCAATAGGCGCTGAGAAGGTTCGCCATATCCTGCGAGGGATGGGCGGCCAGGATGTCCTTCAGCCCGTCAATGAAAAACTGCGGATCGACGAGGGCCCCGGCTGCCGAGTCGGTGGCAAGGGCGTCGAAATAGACCCAAGTGTAGCCACCGGAGCCCCAGATATCCTGCGTGCGCGAAGCGGTGCGGCGGGCCTCCAGCTCCAGCGCCGGATAGGAACCGGAGCAGCGTGGCAGCATCTGAAGCCCAAGGGCGCGCATGGGGCGGTGGTTCTGCGGTGCCAGATCGATCAGCCGGGCATAGGCATCGGCTACATGCAGCGTCTC
This sequence comes from Phaeobacter sp. CAU 1743, assembly GCF_039839315.1. Classification (NCBI taxonomy): domain Bacteria; kingdom Pseudomonadati; phylum Pseudomonadota; class Alphaproteobacteria; order Rhodobacterales; family Roseobacteraceae; genus Phaeobacter; species Phaeobacter sp. CAU 1743. The sequence continues at coordinate 19,427 of NZ_JBDOQR010000010.1, forward strand.
GGCGCGGCGGGCGGCAAAGAGCGCGCAGTCCGCCGCTGCAAGGAAGGCACTGCCGGGCAGACCGGGCGCGATGCCCGATAGCAGCGTGGCAGCGCGTTCAAAATGGGCGGCGCAGCGCCGCAGGTGTACCTTGGAGACGGTTTCCTCAAGCCCCGGACCTCGCCAAACCCAGCCGATATCGATATGGGCCAGCGCGATCAGCGCGGTCAAATAGGGGTCTTTGCGGTGATCCTTGCGGATGGCCTCTAGTGCCATCACCCCGTCGATAAGCTGCCGTTGATCGCGGGGCTGCCCATCGTTCAGGGCATGTTCCACCGCGTTGACCACATCGGCGCGTGCGCCATAGGCCAGAAGCTCGGCTTCGGGCATGCCGCCGGGAGTGGTGAACCGTGCCTGATCGGCCTCTGCGATCCTGTCTGACAACTCCTGCCAGCGCTCTTGTCGGGCAAGGAACTGCCCCTCCTTCTGCAAGGCACAGCAGGCGGTATCCTCGTCGCTCTCAGTGCAGATCGAGATCGACAGGCTATCCTCCGGACGCGCATAGTGAGCCGCTGGCTCAGCGCGCACTGAGGCCGGTGCAGCAACGGCGGTCGTGGCGTCGCGTCGTTTCAGCCGGTCAGGCAGGGAAACGGGGAGGCGGGACAGGATATCCAAAAGTTGAAAGGGGGATCTTGGCATTCTCGTTTCCGGCGAATTGGTACTGCTTCGTCCCCCGCAAACTGATGGCGCATTGCGGCGCAAAAATGGCAGCTCTGGGGAACTGAAGGAGCCGATCCGGAAAAACGGGAGAGGTCCTTTCGAAAAGGTATAATGAACAGGGTAAACCTGTAAAATACTACTAAAAAAGTGAGAAATGATGCCGCTCATGGGCGATGCCGCGCTGATCCAGCGCGTGGGTCAGCTCGGCCACAGGCGGCACGACGGGCTGCGGCAGTCGCAGCTTGTTGCCCGTTGTCAGGATAAGAGTTGCGCGGATCGAAAGATCCAGCCGGGTATCAAGCCGCAGCTGCGCGATGCGTGACAGCGCCAGGTCCGTCTGCTCGCCGCCGGTGAACCAGACGATCTGCTCCGCCGTCACATCAAGGCCGGAGCCCGGGTTCTTTACCAGATCGAACAGGCCGGGAATGACCGGCAGGAACAACAGCGCAATCAGCCATGGCGTTGCCTGCGCATAGAAATACAGCCCGGCCAGCGCCGCAAGCCAGGCTGTCAGCGCCAGAACCAGTGCGGTAGACCGCCCCTGCCTGCGGAAGTGATAGTCTTCCACAGGGGCGGTTTTCGGCATGGGAGGAGTGTTCTCCTTAGGCATCCAGGATCCGGGTCACCATTTCGGTGGTGTCACGGCTCAGCCCCTCGGTGCCCGCGATCCGTTCCAACTCGGCACGGATCAGCGCCTGACGGTCTGCATCGTATCGTTTCCAGGTCTGGAAGGCGGCGCACATGCGGGCGGTGGTCTGCGGGTTCAGCTTATCAAGGGCGATCAGGTTCTCGGCCAGCAACCGATAACCCGCGCCCGAGGCATGGTGGAACCCGGCGTGATGTCCGGCCAGCGCCCCCATCACCGCGCGGAACCGGTTGGGGTTCTTCAGGGTGAAAAGATCATGCCCGGTCAGATCGCGGGCGATCCCCGCAGCGGTTTCCGGCGTGGCAGAGGCGATCTGCAGGGCAAACCACTTGTCCATCACCAGCCGGTCGCCTTGCCACTGTTCGAAAAACGCCTGGGATTGTGCATCGCCTTTTTCAGCCTTCAGCAGGCAGGCCAGGGCAGCGTATTGCTGGGTCATGTTGTCGGCGTCTTCATACTGGCGCGCCGCTTGCTGACCGCCGTCAAGCCGGGTCAGAAGCGACAGGATGCGCCCGTTGAGATCACGCTTGCCGCTGCTTATCGCATCCGGGGAATAGGCGCCTGCAACGGTGGTATCCGCATAAAGCCGGGGCAGGCTGTCGGCGAGCTGCTGTGCCAGCGTCTGGGCAAAGGTTTCCGCCGCATCGTAGATCTGTTGCGGGTCTGGTACATGGCCGCGCTCAAACAGGGTCTGGGCGATGTCGGACTGGCTGGGCGGTGACAGCACCAGCGCGCGAAATGCCGGATCCTGGCTGTCGTCGCGTAGCAGTTTCTGCAGCGCATCCAGATAATCGGCATCCGGCGCGGCGCCTTCGAGCACCATGGAAACCCGCGCTTCGCGGGCAAGCGCATTGCCGGCCTCCCAGCGGTTGAAGGGATCGGTGTCATGGGCCAGCAAAAAGGCGCGCTCGGCGTTGGATGTGTCACGTTCCAGGATCACCGGCGCAGAGAATTCGCGCAGGATCGAAGGAACCGGCTTTGCGGCCAGCCCATCGAAGGTAAAGCTTTGCTTTGCCTCGGTCATTTCCAGCACCCGGGTGGCGCAGACCTCATCGCCGTTCGGACCGAGCAGGCCGACCGCGATGGGGATCACGCGGGGATCCTTGTCCGGCTGGCCGGGGGTGGGCCGCGTGCTTTGCTCAAACGTCAGCGTGTAGGTGCCATCGGCATAGTCTTCCGACACTTTCAGATGCGGCGTGCCTGCCTGGCTGTACCAGCGTTTGAATTGCGACAGATCGCGTCCGGTGGCGTCCTCAAAAACTTTCAGCCAGTCTTCGATGGTGCAGGCCTGCCCGTCGTGGCGGTCAAAATACAGTGTTACCGCCTTGGCGTAACCTTCATCGCCCACCAGACGTTTCAGCATGCCGATCACCTCGGCGCCTTTTTCATAGATGGTGGCGGTGTAGAAGTTGTTGATTTCCTGGAACTGTTCGGGGCGCACCGGGTGGGCGAGCGGACCGCCGTCCTCGGGGAACTGGCGGGCGCGCAGGTCGATCACGTCCGAAATCCGCTTGACCGGAGCGGAGCGCATATCGGCGGTGAACTGGGCGTCGCGGAAGACGGTCAGACCTTCTTTCAGGCAGAGCTGGAACCAGTCGCGGCAGGTGATGCGGTTGCCGGTCCAGTTGTGGAAATACTCATGCGCGATGATCGCCTCGATGCGTTCGAAATTGGCATCGGTCGAGGTCTCGGGCGAGGCCAGAACGCAGGAGGAGTTGAAGATATTGAGGCCCTTGTTCTCCATCGCACCCATGTTGAAGTCATCCACGGCCACGATGTTGAAGATATCTAGGTCATATTCGCGGCGATAGACGTCCTCGTCCCATTTCATGGACTTCTTCAGCGCCTCCATGCCAAAGGCGCATTTGCCCTCATCCCCCGGGCGCACCCAGATGTTGAGTTCGACCTCCTTGCCGGACATGGTGGTGAAACTGTCGGGATGGTTGACCAGATCGCCCGCCACCAGTGCAAAGAGATAGGCCGGTTTGGGCCAGGGGTCGTGCCATTCGGCCCAGCCCGCACCGTTGGCGGTCGGGTTGCCGTTGGAAAGTTTTACCGGCTCATCCCCTTCGATGCGGACCTTGAAGGTGGACATCACATCCGGGCGGTCGGGGTAATAGGTGATCTTGCGAAATCCCTCGGCCTCGCATTGGGTGCAATACATGCCGTTCGACATATAAAGCCCTTCGAGTGCGGTGTTCCCCTGTGGGTCGATCTCGACCTCGGCCTCCCAGACAAAGGGCTGGTCTGGCACATCGCAGGTCAGACCTCCCTCGGTAAGCGTCGGGGTCACGGGGGCGCCGTCCACGGCTGCGCTGATCAGGCTCAGCTGTTCGCCGTGCAGGAAGAATTCGGGGTTTGCCGCGCCGGGCTTCGGGGCAAAGTGGATCCGGCTCAGAACCCGTGTCGCCCCGGGCGCCAGCCTGAAGGTCAGCTCGACGCTCTGCACCTCGAACCCGAAGGGCGTGTAGTCCTTCAGATAGAATGTCTCGGGCGCGGTTTCGGGTGCGGCATCTTTCATGGCGGGCTCCTGTGGATCTGTGGCGCGGCGCGTTTCCTGCCCGGATTGTTTTGAACCGGCAGGCAGGGGCGCGCGTATCTTGAACATAGTGGTATGCAATGCAGCCCGGAGCAGCAAGCGCAGAGCGCGCAAATCGCGCCCGGCCCTTGGCGCGGTGCTGCAGGCAAGGAGGCGCCGCCCGGCAATGACGACAATCCTGTGGTTCAAGCGCGACCTGCGCATTGAGGATCATCCGGCGCTGGCACATGCGGTCGCCTTGGGCAGGCCGGTCCTGTGCCTATATGTTGTCGAACCGGAATTGTGGCGGCAGCAGGATGCCTCTGTCCGACAGTATGATTTCCTGCGGCAAAGCCTGCCCGGCCTGCGTGAGGCGCTGCGCCGCTGTGGTGCGGATCTGGTTCTTCGTGTTGGAGATGCGGTTGAGGTGCTGGACGGGCTGGCGCGGCAATACCCTGTCGACCATCTCGTCAGCCATGAGGAAACCGGAAACGGTTGGACCTATTCGCGTGATAAGCGTGTCGCGGGGTGGGCGCGGGCGCGTGGCATCCGCTGGATCGAGTTGCCGCAATGCGGAGTGGTGCGCGGTCTGACGGCGCGGGACGGCTGGCAGCGGGCGCGGAACGGTTTCATGGGGCAGGCGCCGGTCAGTGCGCCCGATCACGTCGAGGGGATACGCTGCGACAGCGATCCGATGCCTGCGGCCGCAGACCTTGGTCTGATGCTTGACGGGATTGTCGATGCGCAACCGGGCGGACGCCGGGCGGGGTTGCGCTGCCTTGACAGTTTTTTGGACCATCGCGGTCAGCACTATCGCCGCGCCATGTCCTCGCCTCTGGAGGGCGCAACGGCCTGTTCCCGCCTGTCGCCGCATTTCGCCTTTGGCACGCTCTCCGTGCGAGAGGTGGTGCAGGCCACGAAAGCCCGGCAAGGGGTGGGGCGCCAGGCCGGTTGGTCCGGGTCGTTGAAATCCTTTCAGGCGCGTCTGGCCTGGCGCGATCACTTCATGCAGAAGCTGGAGGACCAGCCTGATATCGAACACCGCTGCCTGCATCCGGCGTTTGAAGGGCTCAGGCCCATGGAGCCGGATGCTGCTCGACTGGCGGCCTGGCAGAGGGGCGAAACGGGGCTGCCCTTTGTTGATGCCTGCATGCGCAGCCTGACCGCCACCGGATGGCTCAATTTCCGTATGCGGGCGATGGTGATGTCGGTAGCCTCTTATCATCTGTGGCTCGATTGGCGGGCAACCGGCCGACATCTGGCGCGCATGTTCACCGATTACGAGCCGGGCATCCACTGGAGCCAGGTGCAAATGCAGTCAGGCACTACGGGTATGAACACCTTGCGGATCTACAACCCGGTGAAACAGGGGCTGGATCAGGACCCCACAGGCGCCTTTACCCGGGCATGGTTGCCGGAACTGGCCGAGGTGCCGGACCGGTTCCTGCAGGAGCCGTGGAAGTGGCAGGGTGCTGGGCGGCTGCTGGGGCAGGCATATCCGGCTCCGATCGTCGATGTGCAGACAGCGGCGCGGGCGGCGCGCGATGCGGTCTGGGCTGTGCGGCAGCAGGACGGATTTCGCACCGTCGCCCGCCGCATCGTGACGAAACACGCCAGCCGTAAATCCCCGCGCGCCCGGGGCAGGCAGGTAAAACGGCCTGCGAAGGGCGCTGATCAGCTGAGTTTTGATTTTTAATGGCACGTATCAGGAAGAAAACAGAGCTACCGACGAAGACCTGCCCGGTTTGCGCGCGCCCCTTTGCCTGGCGGCGCAAATGGGCGCGGGACTGGGAGCAGGTCATCTATTGCTCGGCCCGTTGTCGCGGCATGGCAAAGGGCGCATCTGCAAAGAAGATTTGAAACAGCTGCGCTTAAATTGGTAAAAAAGGTTTACCACCCTTGTTGCCGATAGGAAACTTTTCCTGTATCGGGGAAACTGACCAACGTTTACCTGCGAGGAGAGAGCCGATGGCAGACATGAAAGACATTCACGGGATGCAGGTCGCATCCGAGCTGGCTGACTTTATCGAAGCCAAGGCTTTGCCGGGCACCGGTGTCAGCGCCGATGCTTTCTGGGCGGGGCTGTCCGGCCTTGTGAATGGCATGGGCGATGAAAACCGCGCCCTGCTGGCCAAACGCGAAGACATCCAGGGCCGCATCGATGCCTGGCACGTTGAACGCCGGGGCCAGCCGCATGACGCCGAAGCCTATACCGCCTTCCTGCGCGAGCTGGGATATCTTGTGCCCGAAGGCGACGATTTCGAGATCGAAACCGAGAACGTCGACCCCGAGATCGCCCATACCCCGGGCCCGCAGCTGGTGGTGCCGATCACCAATGCGCGCTTTGCGCTCAATGCGGCGAACGCCCGCTGGGGATCGCTTTATGATGCGCTTTACGGCACCGATGCCATGGGCGATCTGCCGACGGCGGGCGGTTATGATGCGGCGCGCGGCGACCGGGTGATTGCCTGGGGCCGGGCGTTCCTGGATGAAACCTTCCCTCTGGCCGCTGGCTCCTGGGCTGATATCGACGCCCTGTCGGTTGCGGATGGTGCGCTGGTTCCGGCGCTGAAGGACGCCGCGCAATTCGCGGGCCACGCCGACGAGGCTTCGGCCCCATCGCGGATTTTCCTGAAAAACAACGGGTTGCACGCGATTATCGAGATCGACGCCACCGGCAATATCGGCAAGGGCGATAGCGCAGGTATCAACGACATCACCCTGGAATCGGCGCTTTCCACCATCATGGATTGTGAAGATTCCGTCGCCTGCGTCGATGCAGCGGACAAGGTTCAGGCCTATTCCAATTGGCTGGGCCTGATGAAACGCGATCTGGCCGAAGAGGTCAGTAAGGGCGGCAAATCCTTCACCCGTGTACTCAACGATGACATCTCCTACACCACGCCCGCAGGCGAGGCGGCTGTGCTGAAAGGCCGCTCGCTGCTGCTGATCCGCAACGTGGGCCACCTGATGACCAACCCGGCGGTTCTGGACAGCGCAGGCCGCGAAGCGGGCGAGGGCTTCCTGGACGCCATGATCACCGTGCTGATCGCCATGCATGATCTGAAGTCCGAAGGCGGTAACTCGCTGCACGGCTCGGTCTACGTGGTGAAGCCGAAGATGCACGGCCCCGAAGAGGTCGCCTTTGCGGTGAAGATCTTCGACCATGTCGAGGACGCGCTGGGCCTGCCGCGGAACACCGTCAAGATCGGCATCATGGACGAGGAACGCCGTACCTCTGTGAACCTCAAGGAATGTATCCGCGCCGCCAAATCCCGCGTCGCCTTTATCAATACAGGCTTCCTTGACCGGACCGGCGACGAGATCCACACCTCGATGGAAGCAGGCGCCATGCTGCGCAAGGGTGAGATGAAATCGACCCCTTGGATCGCGTCCTATGAGGATCGCAACGTCGATATCGGTCTGGCCTGCGGTCTGAAGGGCCGCGCGCAGATCGGCAAAGGCATGTGGGCCATGCCTGACCGCATGGGTGAAATGCTGGAGGCCAAGATTGGCCATCCGCAATCAGGCGCCACCTGCGCCTGGGTCCCGTCTCCCACTGCTGCGACCCTGCACGCCACGCACTATCACAAGGTTGATGTGCTGGCGCGTCAGGACGAACTGAAAGCGGGCGGTGCTCGTGGCAGCCTTGAGGACCTGCTGACCATCCCAGTGATGGAAGGGCAGAACCTGTCGGATGATGAGATCGCCAAGGAAATCGAGAACAACGCTCAGGGCATCCTTGGCTATGTGGTGCGCTGGGTCGATCAGGGCGTCGGCTGCTCCAAGGTGCCGGACATCAACAACGTTGGCCTGATGGAGGACCGCGCGACCTGCCGGATTTCCTCGCAGGCGCTGGCCAACTGGCTGCACCACGGCATCGTGGACGAGGCGCAGGTGATGGCAGCGATGCAGAAGATGGCTGCCGTGGTGGATGGGCAGAACAAGGGTGATCCGGCCTATCGTCCGATGGCGCCTGGATTTGACGGCATCGCCTTCCAGGCGGCCTGCGATCTGGTCTTCAAGGGCCGCATCCAGCCCTCTGGCTATACCGAGCCGGTGCTGCACGCCCGTCGGCTTGAGCTGAAGGCGGCTGGCTGACCCACACGGATTGATCGGACCGGGGCCTGTCCCCGGTTCTTTTCTTTGAAACACACTCATCAGAAGGAAACCGCAGATGACGATTTCACTCAGACGCGCACGCACCATCATCCGCAAGGCGCTGGAAAAGGGCCGCGAGCTGGACCTCAAACCGCTGTCGGTGGTGGTGCTGGATGCGGGCGGGCACGTGCAGGCCTTTGAACGCGAAGACGGTGCCGCACCGGGCCGTTTTGCAATCGCTCACGGCAAGGCCTATGGCGCCGTCATGCTGGGCATGTCCGGTTCGGCGCAGATGGCCCGGGCCGAACAGCAGGCCTATTTCATGGCGGCCGTGAACGGTGTCTACGGCGGTCAGGTTGTACCTGTCCCCGGCGGCGTTCTCTTGCGCGACAAGAAAGGCACCGTGCTAGGCGCCGTGGGCGTCACTGGTGATACCTCGGATAACGATGCTGCAGCGGCACTGGCCGGGATCGAGGCCGTGGGGCTGGTCGGTGAGGCCTGATCTGCCGCCTTTGTGCAATGGCGAACAGTGAAGCGGCCTGTACCCGTTCCGGGGTGCGGGCCGTTTCGTTTTGACGCGGCGTTACCGCAGGATTGCGTTAAAAATCACCGCTTTGTCCCCTGTGCGCACCTGAACAAGCGCCTGCGCCACCCTGACGAGTTGAATGCCCGGCGCTGCGCCGCTAGGGTCACCAAAAGGCAATAACTCGCGAGTGGATCATGGCGCGGCCCAAAGTTGGCATTATCGGCAATTCCTATCTGATGAACGATCAGTACCCCACCCACGCCGGTGGTACTATGAACTCCGAAGCGGTGGCCGACGTGTCCGGCTGCATGCCGCTGCTGATCCCCTCGGATCCGCGTTTCCTGTCGGTGGAAGAACTGCTTGAGACCTTTGACGGTTTCCTGCTGACGGGTGGACGTCCGAACGTGCATCCCAACGAATACGGCGAGGAAGAGACCGAAGCCCACGGCGCCTTTGACCGCGCCCGCGATGCCATCGTCCTACCGCTGGTGCGCGCCTGCGTCGAGCGGGGCCAGCCCTTCCTTGGCATCTGCCGCGGCTTTCAGGAGGTGAACGTCGCCATGGGTGGTACGCTATACCCCGAGATCCGCGATCTGCCGGGCCGGATGAACCACCGCATGCCCCCCGATGGCACCCTAGAAGAGAAATTCGCCCTGCGCCATTCGGTAAAGCTGACCAGCGGCGGCGTGTTCCACCGCCTGTTCGGCGCTGAAGAGGTAATGACCAACACGCTGCACGGGCAAGGCATCAAACAGCCGGGCACCCGCATCGTGATCGACGGCTACGCCCCGGATGGCACGCCCGAGGCGATCTATGTCGAGGATGCGCCCGGATTTACCCTCGCGGTTCAATGGCACCCGGAATGGGACGCGGCGAACGACCCCGTGTCGCGCCCTCTGTTCCAGGCCTTTGGCGAAGCGGCAAGCGACTGGGCGGATGGCGCGCGTCCTAAACCGTTGCAGAAGTCGGCCTGATCGAGGGCTCGTCTCAGTCGAACGTGGGGGGTAGAGGGTGAACGAAATATCCCCTCCCAATCGAGTTGGTCCGCTTTGAGCCCAAAGAAGAATCGCTTTCCGGGGTATCTCGACTCCGCCATCGATTGAACTTGTCAACTCATGGTAGACCATGACGCAATGAGAACGGCGGCACCCCAAATCAATGCCACTGTCCCGAATACCATTGCCAACACACGATAAGCGACCATCGACACAAAGTGAAACCTTGGCGATTTGTTTGACAGATACCTGTATATAGGGTTGATTTTCAAAGATTTTTTGTCACACTGAAGCCAAACAGTCTTTATTGACGTCAAGCATAATATTGACCCCACGAGAAACAAAATAGATCCAAAAGCTAATGTGAAGAACTGGTCCAAGCCGCTCAGATCCTGTCGGTGAAGATTTGCGCAAAGGGTAAGGAGATCACGTAGTCAGTGCAACCATGTTGGTCGGTTAGGTGCAGATTGTCGACCATCAAGGCTAGCACGCAGAAAAAGCCCGCCGGATCAGCGGCGGGCTCTTCTTATTCATATTCTCGCCACGCCGGTTCAAACCAGCAAGTCGAACTCGTGCATCAACGGCAGGCTGCGGGCGCGTTTGCCGGTGAGGTCGAATAGCGCATTCGCCAGCGCCGGGGCTGCCGGGGGCGTGCCCGGTTCACCTGCGCCGCCCATGTGGGTCTGGTTTTGCAGAACCGCCACCTCGACCGCAGGCATGGTATGCATGCGCATGGCTTCGTAATCGGGGAAGTTCTGCTGCTCCACCGCGCCGCCGTCAAAGGTGATCTCGCCAAAACAGGCCGCTGACAGACCGTAGGCAAGGCCGCTGAACAGCTGCGCCTCAACGTTGCGGGGATCCACGGCCAGGCCGATGTCGGCGGCGATCCAGGCCTTGTTGATGCGGATCTGGCCGGCCTCATCCACCACCTCGATCACCTCGGCCACGGGGGTGCCGAAACTATAGGCCAGCGCGACACCGCGCCCCACGCCCTCGGGCGTCTCGCCAGTCCAGCCGGACATATCGCGCACCTTTTCCAGCACCTGTGCCGCTGGCTCCCACTCGGCGCGGGCCAGCTCCAGCCGGAATTCCAGCGGATTGCGGCCTGCCGTATGGGCCATCTCATCCAGAATGGTGTCCGAAAAGAAGCCGTTGAACGACGCCGCAACCGAGCGCCAGAATCCGACCGGGATCATTGGTTTCACCAGATAGCCTTCGACGCGGAAATTCGGGATCGCCAGCGGTTGGTTGAAGGCGGCATCGACGTGACCCTTGTCCGGTCCACCCATCGGCAGACCAAGCATGCGGCCTGCGCCCTCCACCGTGGTGGACTGGGCGGCGATCTTGCCATGCACCATCAATGCCTTGCCATCCTTCACCGCCGCGCGATAGCGCGCCACGGCGCCGGGGCGGTAGAAGTCATGGGTCATGTCTTCTTCGCGGCTCCAGGTCAGCTGGACGGGCGTGCCGCGCATCTGCATCGCAACCTGGACCACGCGGTTGGTGTAATCCACCTCGATCCGACGTCCGAAACCACCACCCAGATAGGTGGTGTGGACCTGCACGGCTTCTTTCGGCAGGCCAGCAAGGTCGGCTGCGGATTTCTGCACCACTGTCGGACCCTGATTGGGGGCCCAGATTTGCAAGGCGTCACCGGTATAAAGCGCGGTGGCATTCATCGGCTCCATGGTAGCATGGGCCAGATAGGGCAGGCGGTATTCGGCCTCGATGATCTGCGCCCCCTCGGGGAGGCTGTTGACATCGCCATCGTCGCGCAGGACGGAGTTTGAGCTGTCCTCGAATGCGCGGTCGATTTCGGCAAAGATCGCATCAGTGGTTTCAGGGTAGGGGGCGGGCTCCCATGTCACGTCGATCGCATCCACGGCCTGTTGCGCCAGCCAGGTGTTACTCGCCACCACGGCAACTGCATCGCCCAGATCCAGAACCTTTTCCACGCCCGGCATGCCTTCGGCGGCGCTGGCATCAAAGGCACTCTTGCCGGTGCCAAAATGCGGACTTTGCCGGATGGCGGCGAACTTCATGCCGTCAAGCCGCACATCGACGCCAAAGCCCGCGGTGCCGGTGACCTTGGGAACCATATCAAGGCGCGGCATGTCCTTGCCGACGTATTTCCACTGCGCCGCCGGGCGCAGCTCGGCATCCTGCGGGTCAACCCCGGCGGCCTCGACCGCCAGTTCGGTATATGGGATGCGGCTGCCGTCCGGGGCGATCACATGGCCGTCCTCGGTATCCAGCAGCGCACGCGAGGTGCCAAGGCGCTGGGCCGCAGCCTCTTTCAGGGTTTCGCGTGCGGTGGCGCCGGCCATCCGCATGCGGTCGAACCCGTCTTTCATGGATGAGGATCCGCCGGTGACCTGCAGGTCGAGGAATTTCGACATATGGCCGACGATCTGCCCCAGCGAGTGCTGGAAGTTGCTGGCGTCATAACCGCGCCCGGGCAGGGCCTCGGCCATCATGGCGCTGTTGTAATAAGCCTTAGCGGCGGGGCCGTGGATGACCTGTACCGCTTCGGGGCGCACATCCAGTTCCTCGGCGATCAGCGCTGCCCAGGAGGTGCGCACCCCCTGACCCATTTCGGCGCGGGGGGCGACCAGGGTCACGCCGGACTGATCCACCATCACAAACGGGTTGAGGGCGGCCTGCCCTTCTTTCGGCGACAGGGGATTGGGCGCGGGCTGATGGTATTTATAGGTGCCAAAGGCCACGCCACCCAGGATGGCGGCAGAGCCGATCAGGAAACTGCGGCGGGCGATTTTCTTGAAGCTGGCCATGGATCACGCCTCCTGCATCAACTTGGCGGCGGTATGGATGGCAGCGCGGATGCGGGGATAGGTGCCGCAGCGGCACAGGTTCCCCTGCATGGCGTCGTCGATATCGCTGTCGCTAGGCGCTGGGTTCTCGGCCAGCAGGCTTGCAGCCTGCATGATCTGCCCGGACTGGCAATAGCCACATTGTGCCACCTGATGATCGACCCAGGCTTGCTGGATTGCAGCCATGGCTTCGGGTGTGCCGACGCCTTCGATGGTGGTGACCTCACCCCAGACATCGCCAAGCGCCACCTGGCAGGAGCGCGTCGCCACCCCGTCGATATGCACGGTGCAGGCACCGCAGGCCGCAATGCCGCAGCCGAACTTGGTGCCCGTAAGGCCGATTTCATCACGCAGGACCCAGAGCAGGGGTACATCCTGCGGCAGATCCACCTCGTGGTCGCTTCCGTTGATCCTAAGCGTGGTTGGCATGGGGCTGACCTCTGTTTGTGGACGTTGTGACAGAATGGGGTAATTATGTCAGCGTGTCAATTGACAAAATCAGGCAATAGTGTCAGTAGCCTTGGGTATGAACCGTCTTACCGCTGATCCCATGTTGTCCGACCCAAAGGCCCAGACCATACTCGAGTCTGCCTGGCAGGCTTTTTCGGCCTATGGGTTCCGCAAAACCTCTATGGACGACATAGCGCGTGGGGCAGGGATGTCCCGTCCGGCGGTCTATCTTCACTTTCGCAACAAGGAAGCGATCTTCACGGCTCTGGTCGAAGCCTATTACCGGCAGGCGCGCGAAGACATCCGCGCGGCGCTAGAGGGAGAGGGCACTCTGGCCGACCGCGTTGCGCATGCCTTTGCCGCCCATGGCGGGGCGACGATGGAGGCGATGATGTCTTCGGCGCATGGCTTGGAGCTGTTCGAGGCTGGTGTGAGCGTCGCGCCAGAGGCCATCGAGGCGGGCGAGGCGGCGCTGTCTGGGGCCTATGCCGAATGGCTGCAGAAAAAAGATCTGCCCGAAGCCATCGGGACGGCCGCAGAGGTGGCGCAGGTGTTCTGCGCCGCGCTCAAAGGGATCAAGCATACGGCGCCCGATTACCCAACTTATCGCATGCGTGTTTCGCAGCTTGCCGCGCTGATGGCACGGGCGCTCGAAGGTCTTTAATAACAGATGAGCAATCGCGGGGTGTGCTGCAGAAGGAGCAGGAGGCTCCCGCGGCTGACGCAGACCCTGCCTCTGGCAGAGCCCGCTTACAGTCTTGGGCCCGGGTTTCGCATGAAATCCGAGGCCGGGGGGAGAGCTCCCTGACCTGCGGTGGGGACCGGGCTTACAGCTCGGTGCGCAGGTGCCAGAGTTCGGGGAACAGCTCCACTTCCAGCATGCGTTTCAGGTAGCTGACGCCGCCAGTGCCGCCGGTGCCGCGTTTGAAGCCGATCACTCGTTCCACTGTGGTCACATGGTTGAACCGCCAGCGGCGGAAGTAATCCTCGAAATCGACTAGTTTTTCGGCCAGCTCATACAGCTCCCAATGGGTCTCGGGGGCCTGATAAACAGTGGTCCAAGCCTGCATAACCGCGTCGCTGGCTTGGTAGGGCAAGGAGACATCCCTGCTCAGCACCTGGGCAGGCAGCGGCAGGCTGTTCGACAGAAGCCGCAGGGCCACATCGTAAAGCGAGGGCTGCGACAGTTCATTCTTCAAGAGGGCTGTCACATCCGCATCATGGGCGTGGGGGCGCAGCATGGCTTTGTTCCGGTTGCCCAGCATGAACTCAATCAGCCGGTACTGATAGGATTGAAAGCCCGAACTCTGCCCCAGTGAATCCCGGAAATGAGTGTAGTCCGAGGGCGTCATCGTGCGCAGCACATCCCAGGCCGAATTCAGCTGCTCAAAGATCCGCGCCACCCGGGCCAGCATCTTGAACGCCTGCCGGGAATCACCGGCCAGCAGGCAATCACGGGCGGCGTTCAACTCGTGCACCGCAAGGCGCATCCACAATTCGCTGGTCTGATGCTGGATGATGAACAGCATCTCGTCATGGGCGTCGCTCAGCGGCTTTTGCGCTGTCAGGATCGCGTCCAGCGACAGGTAGTCGCCATAGGACATACGCCCGTCAAAGGACATTTCGGCGCCGTCCTCGGCCGGGTCAAAGGGTGAGTTAAGAGGGCATTTGCTCATTGGATCTTTCCTGTTCCTTGGTCTTTTATACATCAGGGAAAGGAAAGCGTCCTCCGGTTTAACCGGCAGCACTGAGCCAGGCGGCGCCAGAGCGCCACCCAGCCCGCAGGCCTGCACAAAGGAAGGATATGAGTCTCCCCACTCACGATCAGGTCACGGCAGCGCGCTGTTTGTAGGCGTCATTGTCCCACAGATCGTTTGTCATCACGTCTTTCACGATCGCCACGGCGGCGCGCACGTCGTCGGCGTCGATATATAGCGGGGTAAAGCCAAAGCGCATGATGTCCGGGGCACGGAAATCACCGATCACGCCGCGTTCGATCAGGGCCTGCATCGCGGCATAGCCTTCGCGGAAGCGGAAGGAGACCTGGCTGCCACGCTGGTCGCCATCGCGCGGCGAAGCAAGCTCCAACTCGGGACAGGCGGCTTCGACCTCGGCGATGAACAGATCACAGAGCTCGATGGATTTTGCCCGCAGATCCTGCATGTCGACCTGGTCCCAGATGTCCATCGCTGCTTCCAGCGAGGTCAGCTGGATCACCGGTGGCGTGCCGACCCGCATGCGTTCGATGCCGCGGCCTGGCCGGTAATCAAGATCAAAGGCAAAGGGTGCCTCGTGTCCCAGCCAGCCAGAGAGCGCCGGACGGGCAACCTCGGCGTGGCGCGGCGCCACATAGATGAAGGCAGGGCCGCCGGGGCCGCTGTTGAGGTATTTGTAGGTGCAGCCGACCGCGAAATCAGCCTTGCAGCCTGCCAGATCCACCGGCAGGGCACCTGCGGAATGCGCCAGATCCCAGACAGTCAGGGCGCCTGCCTCATGGGCCTTGGCGGTGAGGGTCTTCATGTCGTGCTTGCGTCCGGTGCGGTAATCCACCTCGGTCAGCATCAGCACAGCGACATCATCGGTGATGTTCTCGGCAACCGCCTCGGGGTCGACGACGCGCAGCTCATACTCGGCGCCAAGCGATTTGAGCAGCCCCTGCACGATGTAGAGGTCGGACGGGAAGTTGCCGTTGTCCGACAGAACCACCTTGCGGCTCGGGTTCATCTCCAGCGCCGAGGCGACGGCCTGATAGACCTTGATCGACAGGGTATCCCCCATGATCACGTGATCTTCTTCGGCGCCGATCAGTCGGGCGATACGGTTACCGACAGCCGTGGATTTCTGCATCCATCCGGCCTTGTTCCAGCCGGTGATCAGCATCTTGCCCCATTCCTCGGTCATCATGTTGGCGACGCGGTCCTTGGCGGAGCTGGGCAGGGGGCCGAGTGAGTTGCCATCGAGGTAGATCACCCCTTCGGGCAGGTCGAACATGGCCTTGGTGGCGGCAAAATCGGTCATCGGAACCTCGTTTGGCGGGCTGAAAAGAAGGGCCTGAACTGTTTCAAGCTTGAAGGTTTCGGATTTTGTATCCGATATTCAAAAACCTGTCCAGTGCGTGTGGTATTTCTGACGGACACGCAAAAACGCCGCCGGAAATCCGGCGGCGAAATGTGGTGCGGGGCTGTTGCTGCGATCAGGTCTGGCCGCCGGAGATTTCGATGGTTTGCCCGTTGATGGATTGTGATCCGGGACCGCAGAGCCACATGGCCGCAGCCGAGACTTCTTCCGGCTCGATCAGACGCTGGTGGCGGTTGGCGTGGGTCATGATCTTCAGCGCCTCATCTTCGCTGACACCGGCGCGGGCCGAGATCGAGGTGATGTTGCGCTCCACGATGGGGGTATCTACGTAGCCGGGGCAGATCGCGTTGAAGGTGAAGGCCGTGCCGAGGTAATCCTCGCTCAGCGCGCGGGTGAGGCCGATCATGCCGTGTTTGCTGGCGGAATAGCAGGCACCGCCCTTGAGCCCGCGCAGACCCGCGATCGAGGAAACGGTGATCACCCGGCCCCAATCGGTTTCGCGCATGGATTTCAGACATTCGCGGATGGTCAGGAAAGCGCCGTCCAGATTGGTCGCCATCATGTTGCGCCAGAAATCGAGCGTGGTCTTGTGCAGTGCCTTGCCCTCGGCAACGCCGGCATTGGCGACACAGATCTGGATCGGTCCCCGCGCATCGACGGCGGCCTGGATCTTGGTCACGATGTCATCCTCATCGCGCACATCCATCGCCATGGGGTGCAGCCCCTTGGTGGCGACCTCCTCCAGCACCTCCTGTCGCCGTCCGGTGATGGTGACCTCGGCGCCCTGCGCGGCCAGTGCGCGGGCGATGGCGAGGCCGATGCCGGTGCCGCCGCCCGTGACCAACGCATGTTTTCCAGCCAGCGATGTCGTGTCTTGTGATGTCATTCTTTTCGGTCCTCCCGTGTTTGCGCCCAGCCTAACGGCCTGCCGGGGCAGGGCAAGAAAGCCGTCCCGTCACAATTCCGTGTCGGCACTCTTGGGCAAAGGTTTTCTGCCGGGACCATTTACAATCATATTCATAAGTGTGAATTATTTCGCAGCTGTTTTTGGAGGACACCATGAAACTGATTTTTTCCGCTGCATTGATCGCGACATTTAGCGCAGGCGCCACATGGGCCAGCGAGGACATTGCCGATCAGTACCCACAATCCGAGCTGTACTCCAAGCCGGTCGAGGTGATCCCGCATGTGTTTTCCGCCATCGGAGCCACCGCGCCGCCGACCTACGAGAACTCAGGACACAACAACAATTTGTCATTTATCGTGACCGGTGAGGGCGTCGTGGTCATCAACGGCGGCGCTTCGGTGCGTCTGGCGGCGGCGCTTCACGATGAGATCAAGGCGGTGACCGATCAGCCGGTGGTTCTGGTGATCAATGAAAACGGCCAGGGCCATGCGATGCTGGGCAATTCCTACTGGGTCGATCAGGGCGTCGATATTCTGGCGCATGTGGATGCGATCGAAGCCTTCACCGAAGAGGCCGATTTCATCCTGCAGGGCATGGAGCGCTACAACCGCGACAAGGCCGAAGGCACCCGGATCGTGACGCCAAACCTAAGTTTTGAAGACAATTACGACCTGTCTCTTGGCGGAGTAGAGATCAAGGTGATGCACATGGGGCCCGCGCATGACCCGGGGGATACGCAGGTCTGGCTGCCGCAATGGAACATGCTGATCGCCGGTGACATGGCCTTTCACGAACGCATGCTGCCGATCTTTGAAGGGACCTGTACCTCCTGCTGGCTGGAGACCTGGGAGACCAAGATGGAGCCGCTGAACCCGACCTATGTGATCCCGGGGCACGGCCATCCGACCAACCTCGCGCAGGTGCGCCGCTACACCTACGACTACCTCACGGATCTGCGAGCGAAGATCGGCGCCCATATCGACGAGGGTGGTGATCTGGCTGGCGCTTACTATGTGGACCAGGAACGCTGGAAGGGG
This sequence comes from Phaeobacter sp. CAU 1743, assembly GCF_039839315.1. Lineage (NCBI taxonomy): Bacteria > Pseudomonadati > Pseudomonadota > Alphaproteobacteria > Rhodobacterales > Roseobacteraceae > Phaeobacter > Phaeobacter sp. CAU 1743. The sequence continues at coordinate 37,215 of NZ_JBDOQR010000010.1, forward strand.
CTCGATACCTTCGAGGAACTCGCTACCAAGAACGCCGGGCGGGTCTTCGAGGAAATGGAGTGGGAATGACCCCGCACCCGGTCAGCATGCAAAAGTATACGTAGGAAAGCCCGTAGAATTGTGCAGGATCATGCCGCATCCCGGAACAGATTCGCCGTTTTGGGGCCATTTTGGACATTTTGTCCTTTTCTTTGCGCACAACGGCGCCGCGGGCTGGACCTGTCGGCCGGATAAGAGGACTTTGCGCTCGATGAACTTGTACTCTGCCCCGGATATCGCGATGGTGTGCGCCTGATGCGCTGGATTGATATGCCTCCCGTCTGGTTGTTTGCCTGCCTTATCCTGGCGTGGCTACAGGCCAGCTATCTGCCCTATGGGCTGACCTTTGGCGGGGCGTGGGCGGATTTCCTTGGTGGAATATTGGTCGGGGGGGGCATCCTTCTGATGCTGCTTGCGGTGGTCGAGATGCGGCGCCAGCACACCACCATCATTCCCCACCAGACACCAAGCCGCTTGGTGCAATCGGGGATCTTCAGCCGCAGCCGCAATCCCATTTATCTGGGCGACATCCTGGTTCTGGCCGGGCTTATCCTTCGGTTTGACGCAGTGCTGTCCTTGCCGCTGGTGCCGATATTCGTCTGGATTCTGGAACGGCGCTTCATCGAACCCGAAGAAAACAGAATGCGGCGGACATTCCGTCAGGACTGGGCGCGCTACGAAGGAAAGGTACGCCGCTGGGTCTAAAGTTCATGCGGCGTCGCGGCAAAATGATGCGGCGACGCGGCGAAACGCTTGCGCAAAAATGTTGCGCAGGATAATCAAAATATTTGCGATCCGTACCCGGTGCTTTGCTGGCACGGGCAAGACGAGGGGGACCGACAAGGTGAGAATAGGTACACCAAAGGAAGTAATGAAAGGCGAGGCGCGCGTCGCGATGACGCCGGACTCTGCCAAGCAGCTGCAAAAGCTCGGCTATGACTGCGCCATCGAAACCGGTGCCGGTCAGCTGGCTGGTTTCAGCGATGCCGCCTATGAAGAGGCTGGCGTCGAAATCGTGAAAACCGCAGCCGCGCTGTGGAAGACATCGGATATCGTCGCCAAGGTGCGCATTCCGACTGACACCGAATTGAAGCGGATGACAGCGGGTAAGACGCTGATCTCCTTCTTCAACCCCGGTGGCAACGAGGAAGGCCTGGAACTGGCCCGCTCCAAGGGCGCCAATGTCATCGCCATGGAAATGGTGCCGCGCATCAGCCGCGCGCAGAAGATGGACGCGCTGTCCTCGATGGCGAATATCGCCGGCTACCGTGCCGTGATCGAGGCAGGCAACAACTTTGGCCGCTTCTTCACCGGTCAGATCACCGCTGCAGGCAAGGTGCCCCCGGCGAAGGTTCTGGTCGTGGGCGCAGGTGTGGCCGGTCTGGCAGCCATCGGCGCCTCCACCAGCCTGGGCGCTGTGACTTATGCGTTTGACGTGCGCCCGGAAGTGGCAGAGCAGGTCGAATCGATGGGCGCTGAATTCGTCTACCTCGATTTCGAAGAGGAACAGCAGGACGGCGCGGCGACCGGCGGCTATGCGGCTGTCTCCAGCCCCGAGTTCCGCGAAGCACAACTCGCGAAGTTCCGCGAACTGGCCCCGGAAGTGGACATTGTGATCACCACCGCGCTGATCCCCAACCGCGAAGCGCCCAAGCTCTGGCTTGAGGACATGGTTGCGGCGATGAAGCCGGGTTCGGTCATCGTCGACCTTGCAGCCGAAAAGGGCGGTAACGTCGAAGGCACCGTGATGGATGAGAAAGTTGTCACCGACAACGGCGTCACCATCATCGGCTACACCGACTTCCCGAGCCGTATGGCCGCGCAGTCCTCGACACTTTATGCGACCAACATCCGTCACATGATGACCGACCTGACCCCTGAAAAGGACGGTCAGATCGTGCATGACATGGAAGACGACGTGATCCGCGGCGCAACGGTGACTTTCGACAAGGAAATCACCTTCCCGCCGCCGCCGCCAAAGGTTCAGGCCATCGCGGCGCAGAAGAAACCCGATGCGCCGAAAGAACTGACCGCGGAAGAAAAGCGCGCGCAGGAAATCGCGGCCTTCAAGCAGCAGACCAAGCAACAGGTCACTCTCTTGGTGATCGGTGCGGCGCTGCTCTTGGGCGTGGGGCTCGTGGCTCCGGCCAGCTTCATGCAGCACTTCATCGTCTTCGTTCTGGCGGTCTTTGTCGGCTTCCAGGTGATCTGGGGCGTGGCGCACAGCCTGCACACACCTCTGATGGCGGTGACCAACGCGATCTCCTCGATCATCATCCTGGGCGCGCTGATGCAGATCGGCTCCGGCTCCTTCCTGGTGATCCTGCTGGCAGCGCTCTCGGTCTTCATGGCCGGTATCAATATTTTCGGCGGCTTCCTTGTGACACGGCGCATGCTCGCCATGTTCCAGAAGTCTTAAGAGCGAGGGAAAACAGATGGAATACGGATTTACCACGGCGGCCTATGTGGTCGCGGCTGTTCTCTTCATCCTCTCGCTGGGTGGTCTGTCGGGACAGGAAAGCGCAAAACGTGCGGTCTGGTACGGGATCGCTGGCATGGCGCTGGCGGTTTTCGCCACGCTGATCGGCCCTGGTTCGGGCCTGTGGCTGCTGTCGCTGGTGCTGATCGCTGGTGGCGGCATCATCGGCTACTTCCTGGCCAAACGGGTACAGATGACCCAGATGCCGGAACTGGTTGCGGCGATGCACTCGCTGGTCGGTCTGGCGGCGGTTTTCGTGGGCTTTATCGCCCATGTCGAACTGGGCCGCGTTATGGCCATGGACGACAGCGCCAAAGCCTCGCTTGATGGCTTTGCCAAGCTGCTGGCCAAGAAGGACGGCGTCGAGATCGCTATCCTGCGGGTCGAGCTGTTCCTCGGTATCTTCATTGGTGCTGTGACCTTTACCGGCTCTGTCATTGCCTATGGCAAACTGGCGGGCAAGGTTGGCTCGGCAGCGACGAAACTGCCCGGCGGTCACATGCTGAACGCAGGCGCGGCGGCGATCTCTTTGCTGGCTCTGATCTGGTACTTCAACACCGGCGCGCTGTTGCCGCTGTTCCTGATGACCCTGATGGCGCTGTTCATCGGCTACCACCTGATCATGGGCATCGGCGGCGCCGACATGCCGGTGGTTGTTTCGATGCTGAACAGCTACTCGGGCTGGGCCGCGGCGGCGATCGGTTTCTCCCTTGGCAACGACCTTCTGATCGTTGTGGGTGCTCTGGTTGGCTCCTCGGGTGCGATCCTCTCTTACATCATGTGTAAGGCGATGAACCGCTCCTTCATCTCGGTGATCCTGGGCGGCTTTGGCGGCACTTCGGGTCCTGCCATGGAAGTTGAGGGCGAACAGGTTGCGATCGACGCCGACGGTGTTGCGCAGGCTCTGGAAGAGGCCGACAACATCATCATTATCCCGGGCTACGGCATGGCCGTTGCACAGGCACAGCAGTCGGTTTCCGAACTGACCAAGCGTCTGCGCGGCAAGGGCAAGAACGTGCGCTTTGCGATTCACCCGGTTGCGGGTCGTCTGCCGGGCCACATGAACGTTCTCTTGGCCGAAGCGAAGGTGCCTTATGATATCGTCATGGAAATGGACGAGATCAACGAGGACTTCCCGGAGACCGATGTGGCCATCGTTATTGGTTCCAATGACATCGTGAACCCTGCTGCACAGGAAGACCCCAACAGCCCCATCGCCGGTATGCCGGTTCTGGAGTGCTGGAAGGCGAAACAGGTCTTCGTGTCCAAGCGTGGCCAGGGCACCGGTTACTCGGGCATCGAGAACCCGCTGTTCTACAAGGAGAACACCCGGATGTTCTACGGCGACGCCAAGAAGTCGCTGGACGATCTGCTGACCAAGATCAGCTGATCAGTTCCACAGGCCTGCGGGCTGTATCACTCGGAAAAGGCGCCTCTTGTGGGGCGCCTTTTCTGCATTCTGCGGCTAGCCTGTGCTGCATGCGGCCGCGTTGTATACTGTTGTATTCTGCTAAGGTATTGAATTACATGCATTCTTTACAGGTCTTGTGGTTTTGGCTATGGTCGCCCTGTACCAGTGGAGACCGTGATGCCCCCGATCCAGGATCACCCGTTGCGCTATCAGCTTGCCAATGAGCTGCACGCGCGTCCTTTTCCGACCATGAAAAGCCCAAGCACCGTGATCTATCTGGCGGTGAAACAGCCCGAGGAAGCCGTGCACCGGGACCGCGGCTTGGATCTTGCGCATCTGATCGATCTGCTGGACCGCCACGGCGCGCCGCACCCGAAACCGGGCGCCACCCATCATGCGGCCCAGCTGGGGCGCCACACCCTGAAGTGGGAACAGCACACCGAATTCGTCAGCTACACGCTCTACAGTGACGGTGTCAGCGAACGGCCCTTTGACCCGGTCGATTTCGAGGTGCTGCCTGGCGATTGGCTGGAACAGGCGCCGGGGCAGCGGATCACCTCACTGATGCTCCGTGTCCTGCCACGTCCGGACACGGCGGAGATCAAATCAAAGCTGCAGGACTGGCTGGTGCCCGAAAGCATGGCGGTGTCGCAGGTGCTGGACGACAATGCGGTGGTGGCCGGGGATTTCCGGATCGATCCGGCGGGGCACATGCGGTTTGCTGCCTTTGTGAACCGCGAAACAGGCAGCCGCAGGATTGGCCGCATCGTGCAGCGCTTGTGTGAGATCGAGACCTATCGCGCCATGTCGATGCTGGGCTTTTCCCGTGCCCGGGGACTGTCGCCTACCATCGGCGGGCTGGACACCCATCTGAGTGAAATTATGGCGGAAATGACCGGCAGCAGCGTTCCGGCAGAACAGACCCTGTCGCACCTTCTGACGGTCTCGGCCGAGCTGGAGGCGATGGCCGCCCGCGCGGCCTTCCGCTTTGGCGCCACCGGCGCTTATGAGGCGCTGGTGAACCAGCGGATCAGGCTGTTGCGGGAGGAACGTCTGGAAGGCTTCCAGACCTTCGCGGAATTCATGCTGCGCCGCTATGAGCCGGCCATGCGTACGGTGAAGTCCACTGAAAAGCGACTGGTGACGCTGGCCGATCGGGCACGCAGGGCGGGGGAGCTTTTGCGCACCCGGGTGGATGTGGAGCGCAGCGCGCAGAATCAGGCCTTGCTGGAAAGCATGGACCGCCGCGCCGATATGGCGCTGCGGCTTCAGCATACGGTCGAGGGGCTGTCTGTGGTGGCAATCAGCTACTATGCGGTGTCGCTCGCGTCCTATGCGCTTTATCCCCTTGCCGGGCCGCTGGGGCTCAGCAAGGGGATGATGACCGCGCTGATCACTCTGCCGGTTGTGGGGCTGGTGTGGCTCGCCGTCCGGCGGATCCGGAAGGGTCTGCACTGAGCAGCGCTTGGGTGAGGCTGCCGCCCAGCAGGATCGAGAAGATCGCCAGCAGGGCAGCCACGCCAAGGGTGGGAACCCCGGCCAGACCGGCGCCAACGGTGCAGCCACCGGCCAGCACGCCGCCGATGCCCATTAGTACGGCACCTGCCAGATAGCGTCCTGTCTGGGCGGGGCTTTCAAAGCTCTGCCACTTGAACTGTCCGGTCAGCAGGGCCGCAACAAGTGCGCCGACCAGAACGCCACCCACCAGACCGGTGCCAAAGCTGCCAGAGACGGCGCTGGAGGCGACGACGTAGAACAGGGTGTCAGCAGACGGCGCGGTGAAGGACAGGCTTTCCATCGCGATGGGATCGAATTCGTCAAACAGCACAAAGCCAGTGCCGACCCAGGCCAGCGGGACCAGCAGGCCAATCACAGCCGCGCCAACCAGCACAGGGATACGGTTGCCAGAGCGCAGGGCAATGGCAAGTGCGGCGAGCGCAATCAGCAGGCCCCAGACGAGCGCGCCGCCGGGCAGGGCCGCCAGCGTGGCGTAATCGCCAAGCGGAACAGTGACGGCGCCAAGGCTGGTGCGCAGTGGCGCCAGAACACCCTTCAGCGTGGCATGGGCGGTGATCGCAAAGACCGAGATGACCAGCAGGGCGCGCAGGTTGCCACTGCCGCTGAGAACCATCAGCCGGGACACGCAGCCCCGGGTCAGGATCATGCCGGCACCGAACATCAGACCACCGGCGATGACGGCCAGCACCGGCAGATCTGCGGCGAGTAGGCGGTGATCGTCAAAGCTGATCCAGCCCTGCAGGACAGCGGCCTGGGTGCCGAGCACAGCAATGGCCAGCGCCATAGCCCAGACGCCAGCGGCTTCGCGGCGGTCACTGCCGTCGATGGTGCGACGCAGGCAGAACCGGGTCAATTGCGCCAGCGCACCAAAGACAAGGCCCAGCCCCAAGGCGAACAGGACAGAAGCCTGGCGTGCGGTGGTCTCTTCAAAACCGAACGTTTCGAACATGATACTCTCCATACCGGAAATCGGAACTTTTTCCCGAAATGGCGCGAAATATCCAAGCGAGCAAGGCCAGTATGCCAGTTGTCGACGGGTATCTGCAGGACAAAGTTCCCGGTAGCGGAGGGCTGGCAGAAAATGAATCCAGATGGGGCGGGGTGCCCCAAAACAAACCGGCCGCCCTGTTGGGGCGGCCGGTGGTTATGTTCTTATTTGAATATGTGCGGGTGTGTCCCATCTGGCTTGCGGCTTAGCGGCCCCGGATACGCGGATCCAGCGCATCACGCAGGCCGTCACCCAGATAGTTGACGCTGAGAACGGTCAGCGAGATCGCCATACCGGGCCAGAACACGCGCTCAGGGTACTGCTGCAGATAGTCGGTGGCATCAAACAGCAGACGGCCCCAGGTTGGGAAGTCCGGCGGGAAGCCAAGACCAAGGAACGACAGCGAGCTTTCGGTGATGATCGCGGTGGCGATCCCCAGCGTCGCGGAGACCATGATCGGCGACAGGACGTTCGGCAGGATGTGTCGGGTGATAAGCTTGCCATCCGAGGTACCGATGGAGCGGGCCGCCAGAACGAATTCACGTTCCTTGATGGCCAGCACATCGCCGCGCACGATCCGTGCCGTGGGCATCCAGCTGGTCACGCCGATCGAGGTCACGATCAGGATGAAGATCCCCTGTTCGGGGCCAAAGGCCGCGTTCAGCGGTTCGCGGAACAACAGCATCATCACCAGCAGAAGCGGCAGCAGGGGCAGCGCAAGGAACAGGTCGGTGAGACGCATCAGCGGCCCGTCGAGCTTTTTGAAAAAGCCCGCGACAACACCCACGAAGGAGCCCAGGAACAGCGCCAGCAGCATGGCCGTCAGACCCACCGAAACGGAGGTCGATCCACCGGCCATCATCCGGGCCAGCATATCGCGGCCCAATTGGTCGGTGCCGAAGGGATGCGCCCAGCTTGGACCCTGGTTCCGCGCGCGGATATCGATCCTGGTGGCTTCGATATCCCAGAACATGGGGCCTAGATACACGGCCAGAATGATGAACAGGAACAGCGCCCCGCCCATCAGGGCGCCACGGTGAGATTTGAACTGATCCCACACGTCCAGCCATTGGCTGCGCGGCGGGTTGCTCGGGACAGGATTGCTCAGCTCAGTCATAGCGGATCCTTGGGTCAAGAATGCCGTACAGTACGTCGGCGATCAGATTGAACATCACGATCAGCACCGCGAAGATGAAGGTCAGGGTCTGCACCATCGGCAGGTCGTTGGCCTGAATGGCGCCGATCAGTAGCTGACCGATTCCGTTCACCTTGAACACCTGCTCGGTGATGATGGCGCCGCCGAAGATCGCTGGGATCCCCAGTGCGATCACAGTGACAACCGGGATCATCGAGTTGCGCAGCACGTGCACCATGACCACGGTATATTCGCTCAGACCCTTGGCACGGGCGGTGCGCACGTAGTCTTGATTGAGGTTGTCCAGCATCGAGGCCCGCATGAAGCGGCTCAGCTGGGCGGTGATCTGCAGGGCCAGCACCATTACAGGCATGATCATCTGTTGCAGCTGTTTGACGAAGGCGTCCCAGCTGTCAACGACCAAGGTGGTGTCATAGATCGACGGGAACCATCCAAGCTGCACCGAGAAGATAACGATGACCAGCACGCCGGAGAAGAACGGCGGCACGGAGAAGCCGACCATGGACACGAAGGTGCCCATCTGGTCGAACCAGCTGTATTGGCGGTAGGCCGAGTAGATCCCGATGGGCAGGGCGATCAGGATTGCAACCACATAGGCGGTACCGACAACCCACAGGGTCTGCGGCATACGCTGGATCACGATGTCCATGACGGGCGAGCGGGTCTGCCAGGAGATCACGCGCAGATCGCCTTCGGAAAAATTGGAGCCGAAGTAGTAGTCAATCATGACCTGCGGCTCGATCCAGAAGAACTGCACAAGCCACTTCCAGAACCGGATATGGGCGGGTTGGCCAAGGCCAAGGGCCTCGCGCATCTTTTCTTTTACTTCGGGGGGGACGGTCAGCGGGACCTGCGCCATGGGATCGCCAGGGGCGAGCTCCAGCAGCAGGAAAATCACGAGGCTGATGAACAGCAGCGTCGGAACCGATAGGATCAGTCGCCTGATTGTAAAGGTCAGCATCAGGTGGGCGCCTTTGATGTTCGATTTCAGAATTAGGAAGCAGGGCCGGAGGCCTCGGGTCCATTATGCCCGCGCGCTAAAGCGGATCTGGGCGTAAATGGCAAGAGGCCCCGGTGGAACACCGGGGCCTCAGGAGAGGCTAGCCTGCCTTACTTGATGCGGTACCAGTCAGCCGCATCCCAGAGTTCGCTGTCCCAGACGTTCAGGACGTGGCCACCCAGGGTGTTGGATTGACCGGACAGACGACCACGGTGAACCAGCGGGATCATGCCACCTTTTTCGAAGATCATCGTGTTCAGCTGCTGACCGATTTCGGCGCGCTTGCCTGCATCGGCAGTCTTGGTCAGCTCAGCGTGCAGAGCGTCGAACTCTTCGTCACAGAAGCGGGAGATGTTCTCACCCTGCCACTGGGATGCCGGAGTCGGTGCCTTGTCGCACAGGCCGTTGCCGAAGTAGGACTGCGGGTCGGTGCCGTTGAAGGTGTTGGCGTACATTTCCACGTCCGCGTAGAACTTCTGGAAGGTGTCCGGGGAACCCGGGTCGCCACCGAAGAAGACGGATGCGTTGACGTTACGCAGTTCGGTTTCGATACCGATCTCGCTCCACCACTGTTTGATCAGGGCCTGGAAGTCCTGACGCACGGCGTTGGTCGAAGTCTGGTACAGAACCTTCATCGGCTTGCCATCCGGAGTTTCGCGAACGCCGTCACCGTTGGTGTCTTTGTAGCCTGCTTCGTCCAGCATCTTGTTGGCGCCAGCGATGTCCTGAACGTCACAGCCAGCAATATCTGCTGCGTATACGGCAGGTGCGGGAACCCAGTTACAGGTCACTTTACCGGCTTTGCCGTAACCGATTTCAACCAGCAGCGGGCGGTCGATCGCCATGGACATGGCTTTGTAAACCGCAGGATCGCTCAGGAAGGGGTGCGGGCGTACAACCGAACGCTCGTCCGGGCCAAGCGCCGGATCAGGGTTGGTGTTGTTCAGCATGATGCGCTCAACCAGCGGGCCAAAGCCTGCCACAGCAACGCCTTTGCCGCCTGCTTCCATCTGGGCAATCACATCGGGTGCCAGCTGCAGGTTCCAGGCGTAATCGAATTCGCCGGTTTCCATCACGGCACGACCGGCCGCGGTTGCGTCGCCGCCACCTTTGAACAGCACCTTGGCGAAGGCCGGTTTGGCCGGGTCACGGTAGTTCGGGTTGGCAGACAGGGTGATCACGTCGTTCGGTTTGAACTCATCGACCACGAAGGGACCGGTGCCGATCGGGCTGAAGTTGGCCTCGGTGCACTCGGGGGCTTTGGCGCCCAGGCATTCGGCGAACTGAGCGGCCTGGATGATCGGGCTTTCACCGCCAACGAAGGGGCCGTAAGGGAAGGGGGTCGGGCCTTCGAAAGTGACCTTGACGGTCAGATCGTCGGGGGTTTCGACCGAGGTCACGCCTTCGAATTTGGTGACCTGCGCGCAGCCGCCTTCGGGATGGGTGCAGTAGTCGTAGGTGAACTTCACGTCTTTGGAGGTGAAGGGTGTGCCATCAGACCAGGTGAGGCCCGCCTTGATCTTCCAGGTGATGGAAGTCAGGTCTTCGCTCACACCGCCATTGGCGACGGTCGGGATCTCTTCGGCCAGGAAGGGAACCATTGCACCGTTGGGGTCGTAGCGCGCCAGAGGTTCGATGACCAGCGAGGAGGCTTCAACGTCTTTGGTGCCGCCCGACAGGAACGGGTTCATGATCGAGGGCGCCTGCCAGTAGATGATGTTCACCTGACCGTCGGCGCCGCGCTCGGCAAACGCTGCCGGAGCAAGCGCTGCAGAAGCAATAGCCCCCATCAAAAGGGTCTTGAGTTTCATTTTCACACTCTCCTTGTCGAACACAGAAACGGTGTTCTTGTGTCTTTTTGCGGCCGGGCGATGCGTGGCCCAGCCTGTTGCCGCAAGATTGCGGATGGTTTGTCGTTCCGCCCCACGCGTTAAACGATTGAAATCTAATGCGCCAGCTTCGGCCATGGCCGGTCCTGCGCGCCAGATTGCCCGGGCAGACACTGGGAGGTATCGAAACAGAGTTTGCGGAAATTGCAAGCCTTCGGATCCAAAATTTCGCTTAACGCCGCCCATTGGTTTGACGAAGCTTCAATGATCAGCTTACATCTCGGCCTTGAAAGACTGCCAACGATGCAGCGGATAACGATTTACCGATAAGGGGACGACTGGGGTGCTGGACCAACCAATTGCACAAATTAAGGGCTTGCGGGTCGAATTTCAGACCAAGGACGGCCCGGTCGTCGGGGTTGAGGATGTCTCGTTTGACGTCAACCCGGGCGAAACCGTTTGTATCGTGGGCGAATCCGGCTCGGGGAAATCGGTTTCTTCCCTTTCCCTGATGCGTCTCGTCGAGTTCGGCGGCGGCGAAATCGCGGGTGGGGAACTGCTGTTCAATGGCCGTGGAGGTGAAACCACCGACCTGGCCAAGGCCGAACAGGAGATGATGAAGCAGATTCGCGGCAACGAGATCGGAATGATCTTCCAGGAGCCGATGACTGCGCTCAATCCGGTGTTCACTGTGGGGCGCCAACTGACCGAAGGTCTGCGCATCCACAAGAACATGACTAAAAAACAGGCAGAAGAGCGGGCGCTGGAACTTTTGCGTCAGGTGCGCATCCCCGAACCCGAGCGGCGCCTGAAGCAATACCCGCATGAGCTGTCCGGCGGTATGCGTCAGCGTGTGGTGATCGCGATGGCGATGGCCTGTGAGCCGCGCCTTCTGATTGCGGATGAGCCGACCACCGCGCTTGATGTGACCATTCAGGCCGAAATTCTGGCCCTGATGGACCGGCTGAAGCGGGAAACCGGCACTGCAGTGATGTTCATCACCCACGATATGGCGGTTGTGGCGCAAATGGCGGACCGCGTGGTGGTTATGTTCCGTGGCAACAAGGTCGAAGAAGGCACCGTCACCGAGATCTTTGAAAACCCGCAGCACGACTATACCCGCGCCCTGCTGGCCGCCGTGCCAAAACTGGGCGAAATGATCGGTAAGGACTACCCCGAACCGATGAAACTGATGGGCGTCGAGGACCAGAAGATCGAACCGATCAAGGGCACCGATGAGGTGCTTCTTGAGGTTAAGAACCTGACCACCCGTTTCCCGGTCAAAGGCGGGGTGCTGCGCCGTACCGTTGCCAACGTGCACGCGGTCGAGGACGTCTCGTTCAAGGTGTTCAAGGGCCAGACCCTGTCGCTGGTCGGCGAATCCGGTTGTGGTAAATCCAGCGCCGGACGCTCGATTCTCCGTCTGGTCGAACCCATGTCGGGGCAGGTAAATTTCGAGGGGCGCGATATTCTGGGGCTCAGCAACTCGCAGATGCACAAGGCGCGTCTCGACATGCAGATGATCTTCCAGGATCCCTTTGCCTCGCTCAATCCGCAGATGCAGCTCTTGGATCAGGTGGCTGAACCGATGCGCAACTACGGGCTCGCCTCGGGCTCGGAACTGCAGGATCGCGTTGCCTCGCTGTTCGACCGTGTGCACCTGCCGCGCAGTTTCATGCGCCGCTATCCGCATGAAATGTCCGGTGGTCAGCGGCAGCGGATCGCCATTGCCCGGGCGCTGGCGCTCAATCCCAAGCTGATCGTCGCGGACGAGGCGGTCTCGGCGCTGGACGTGTCGGTGCAGGCGCAGGTTCTGAACCTGATGATGGAACTGCAGGCCGAATTGGGGCTGTCCTTCTTGTTCATCAGCCACGACATGGCCGTCGTCGAACGCGTCAGCCATCAGGTGGGCGTGATGTATCTGGGCCGGATCGTTGAAATCGGCCCGCGCGACCGCGTCTTTGCCAACCCGCTGCACGCCTATACCCAGGCGCTGATGAAGGCCGTGCCTATCGCCGATCCGCGCAAGCGTAAGAGCGAGAAAGATCTGAACTTCAAACCGATTCCCTCGCCCATTCACGGCACGGATTACAAGCCGGAGCCGTCAGAGTACCTTGAGCTTGAGCCGGGCCATTTCGTTCTGACCACCGACAGTGGGTATTGATCCTGTGGCTGATATTCTGACGCCGCTGGAGCTGATGGAGAAACTGGTTTCCTTTCCCACCGTCAGCCGGGACACGAATCTGCCGCTGGTCGAATGGGTCGAAGAGTACCTGAGCAGCCATGGCATCACGCCGCACCGCTGGGTCGATCCCGATCAGCCTCACAAGGCTGCAGTCTTTGCCCATGCCGGACCGATGGTCGAAGGGGCGGTGGTCCTGTCCGGCCATACCGATGTGGTGCCGGTCGACGGCCAGCCCTGGGACAGCGATCCTTTCACCGTGGTGGAGCGTGACGGCAAATACTACGGGCGCGGCTGCTGTGACATGAAAGGCTTCGACGCGCTGGCGATCTGGGCGCTGGTCGAGGCGCACCGCCGCGGCGTCAACCGTCCGTTGCAACTGGCGCTGTCCTTTGACGAGGAAATTGGCTGTACCGGCGCCCCGCCGATGATCGAAGCGATGCAACCCGTGCTGCCCAAGGGCGGCGCGGTCATCGTCGGCGAGCCGTCGATGATGAAGGCGGTGACCGGCCACAAGGGCGGTATCGGCTATGACACGCATCTGATCGGTTTTGAGGTGCACAGCTCGCTGATGCACACCGGGGTCAGCGCGGTGATGCAGGGGGCGCGGTTGATCGACTGGGCTAACCACCGTAATGCGGAAAATGCGGCTGCCGAGCCGGAGGAGATCCCGGCGATGTTCACGCCGCCCTATACCACCTGCCACGTCGGCATGATCGAAGGTGGCACGGCTCATAACATCACCGCCAAGGATTGCCGGTTCGTGATGGATTTCCGCGTGGTGCCCGGCGAAAACGCGGCCGATTGGGAAGAGGCTTATTTGGCCGAGGTGCGCCGCATCGAAGCCGAGATGCAGGCGGTGCATCCGGAGGCGCGAATCGAGATCGAAAAGAAGTTCAACGTTCCGGGTCTCGTCCCCGAACAGGAGGGCGCAGCGGAAACACTGGTGCGGATGATCACTGGGGACAATGGCACCCACGTGGTCAGCTATGGCACCGAAGCGGGGCAATTCCAGGAAGCGGGCTATTCCGCAGTCATCTGTGGCCCCGGCGATATTGCCCAGGCGCACCAGCCGAATGAATTCATCACCGTCGCTCAGTTCAACGCCGGTCACGATTTCATGCGGCAGTTGGTGGACCGGCTGGCGGCCTGATCCAAGGGCCCGGTGCTTGGGCGCTTGATGCATATTCTGAACACGGACGGGCTGTATCGCAGGGCGATGCAGCCCGTTTTCATTAGCCCACTCCTTGGGCCGCTATTTTGTGCAAATACAAATATTTTTGCGGGGGCGAACCAATGCAGTAGTGCAAATCTGCAAATTGGTTCGGGTTAAGTCATTGATTTAATGGGGGCGAAGTTTCGGAGGCCAAAATTGGTTCGCTTTGACGCGTTTTGCATGGCAGCTCGTCTGCTTGTGATACTTGCTAACGCAACTTAATTGACTGACAGTGCCCCGGAACCGCAGCCGTGCGGGCACAACGCAAGAGGAACAGGATGCCAGTCAAAAACCGTTTTGCCGATCTGCAGGATGAAATCACCAAATGGCGCCGCCACCTGCATGAGAATCCGGAACTGATGTACGAGGTTCACAAGACCGCCGGATTTGTGGAGGAACGGCTGAAGGAATTCGGTCTCACCGATATCACCACCGGCATCGGCCGCACTGGCGTCGTCGCGGTGATCGAAGGCAAGACCAACACCTCGGGCCGGGTCATCGGATTGCGCGCCGACATGGATGCGCTGCCCATCACCGAAGCCTCGGGTGTCGACTATGCCTCTAAAACGCCGGGCGTGATGCACGCCTGTGGCCACGATGGTCACACCTCGATCCTGCTGGGGGCGGCGAAATACCTGTCCGAGACGCGCAACTTTGATGGCAAGGTCGTGCTGATCTTCCAGCCTGCCGAAGAAGGTGGCGCTGGCGGCAAGGCGATGTGCGATGACGGGCTGATGGAGCGCTGGGGTATTCAGGAAGTCTATGGTCTCCACAATATGCCGGGCCTGCCTGTCGGGCAGTTTGCTATCCGCCCCGGGGCGCTGCTGGCGTCCTCGGATGAATTCGAAATCACCGTGACCGGCAAGGGCGGCCATGCGGCGGCGCCGCATGATGCCATCGACACGACTTTGGTGGCGTCGCAGATCGTGGTGTCGCTGCATTCCATCGTGTCGCGCAATGTGAACCCGGTGAAACGCGTGGTCCTGACCGTCGGCACCTTTGAAACCGACAGCACCGCCTCCAACGTGATTGCGCATTCCGCCCGTCTGCAGGGCACCGTGCGCACTCTGGATACCGAGTACCGTCAGCAGGCCGAAGGCTGGGTTCGCCAGATCGCGGAAAACGTCGCTGCCGCCTATGGCGCCGAGGCAAAGGTCGAATGGTCGCCGGGCTATCCCGTCACCATCAACACCGAGGAAGAGACAGGTTACGCCGTCGAAGCTGCCCGTGCAGTCTCTGCCGATGTGGTCGACAACACCGACCCGATCATGCCGTCCGAGGACTTCGCCTATATGCTGGAGGAGCGCCCCGGCGCCTATATGTTCCTCGGCAATGGCGACACCGCCATGTGCCACCACCCGGCCTATGTGTTTGACGACAATGCCATCCCGCTGGGGTGCAGTTGGTTCGCCGAACTGGTCGAACGACGTATGCCCGCCGCCTGAGGAGATCGAGAATGCCAGTCAAGAACCGCGCCGCAGAGTTTCAGAAAGAGGTCGCAGCCTGGCGCCGCGACATCCACGAAAACCCCGAGATCCTTTATGACACTCACCGCACCTCTGCCCTGGTGGCGGAAAAGCTGAAAAGCTTTGGCTGTGATGAGGTCGTGACCGGGATCGGTCGCACCGGCGTCGTTGCGGTGATCCGGGGCAAGAGCGACAGCAAGGGGCGTGCCATCGGTCTGCGCGCCGATATGGACGCGCTGCCAATGCAGGAACAGACCGGCCTGCCGCATGCCTCCAAGATCCCCAACGCGATGCACGCCTGCGGACATGACGGTCACACCGCAATGCTGCTGGGGGCAGCCAAATACCTCGCGGAGACCCGCAATTTCGATGGTACCGCCGTGATGATCTTCCAGCCCGCCGAAGAAGGCGGCAATGGCGGCGAGGCCATGGTCAAGGACGGGATGATGGAGCGTTTCGGCATCGACGAAGTCTATGCAATCCACAACAGCCCCGGTATCGAGGCAGGCACATTTGCCATCCGTCCCGGGCCGATCCTGGCCTCGGTCGACGAATTCACCCTGCATCTGAGCGGGCGCGGCGGCCACGGCGCCAAACCCAACATGACCGTCGATACCACGGTGATGATGTGCCATATGATCACCGCGTTACAGACCATCGTGTCGCGCAACATGGATCCGGTGGAGAAGGCGGTAATGTCGCTGACCAGCGCCGAGACATCTTCCAAGGCGTTCAACGTGATCCCCGACAAGGCAGAGGTCCGCGGCACCATCCGCACCCACTCCGAAGACGTGCGCGCGATGATCCCAAAGCGGATCAAGGAAATCGCTGAAGGCGTGGCGCAGACCTTTGGCGGCTCGGTCGAGCTGGAAATGCGCATCGGCGTGCCGGTTACCATCAACGATGATGCGGCCACGGAATACGCCCGCGCTGCGGCGCAGGCGGTTGGTATCTGCGAGGATGTGCCGATCCTGATGGGCGGTGAGGACTTTTCCTTTATGCTACAGGAGCGCCCCGGGGCGATGATCCGTCTGGGCAACGGCCCCAGCGCGGGCCTGCATCACCCCGAATACGATTTCAACGACGAGATTATCCCGGCCGGCATCAGCTGGTTTGCGGAAATCGTCGAAGGCAGAATGCCCGCGGCCTGATCCGGCCGCGGACCCTCGCTGGTGCCTATAGCGCCTGCGACAGCAAACCCGGCGGCGCATGTGGCGCCGCACATGATAAAAACAAGGAGTGACACTATGCCGGTCAAGAACCGTTTTGCCGAGCTTCAGGAGGAAATCACCGCCTGGCGCCGTGATCTTCACGAGAACCCCGAAATCCTGTTCGAAACCCACCGCACTTCGGCGCTGGTGGCAGACAAGCTGAAGGAATTCGGCTGCGACGAGATCGTCACCGGCATCGGCCGCACCGGCGTTGTCGGCGTGATCAAGGGCAAGTCCGACACCTCGGGCAAGGTCATCGGGTTGCGCGCCGATATGGACGCGCTGCCGATCCACGAGCAGACCGGGCTTGAGTATGCCTCCAAAACCGCCAATGCCATGCACGCCTGCGGCCATGACGGCCACACCGCGATGCTGCTGGGCGCTGCCAAATACCTGTCCGAGACCCGCAACTTTGATGGCACCGTTGTGGTGATCTTCCAGCCCGCCGAAGAAGGCGGCGGCGGCGGCAAGGAGATGTGCGACGACGGCATGATGGAGCGCTGGAACATCCAGGAAGTCTACGGCATGCACAACTGGCCGGGTAAACCGATCGGCAGCTTCTCGATCCGCCCCGGTGCCTTTTTTGCCGCGACCGACACCTTTGACATCACGTTTGAGGGACGCGGCGGCCATGCGGCGAAACCGCATGAGACCATCGACACCACCGTGATGACCGCTCAGGCGGTTCTGGCGCTGCAGACCATCGCATCGCGCAATGCCGATCCGGTGGATCGCGTGGTTGTCTCGGTGACCTCATTCGAGACCTCTTCCAAGGCATTCAACGTGATCCCGCAGCGGGTTCAGATCAAAGGCACCGTGCGCACCATGTCGAAAGAGATGCGCGATCTGGCCGAAAAGCGGATCAAGGAAATCTGCGCAGGCGTTGCAGCGACCTTTGGCGGCACGGCCGACGTCACCTACAACCGCGGTTATCCGGTCATGGTGAACCACGAAGAGCAGACCGAATTCGCAGCCAAGGTTGCGTCCGATATCTCCGGCAACTGCGATGAAGCGCCGCTGGTCATGGGCGGCGAAGACTTCGCCTATATGCTGGAAGAGCGTCCCGGCGCCTATATCCTGGTTGGCAACGGCGACAGCGCCGATGTGCACCACCCGGAATACAACTTCAACGACGAGGCCATTCCGGCTGGTTGCAGCTGGTGGGCCGGTATCGTCGAGCAGCGCATGCCCGCCGCCTGATAGAGGCTGAGATTTTTGAAAGAAGAAGGCCCGTCAGATCGTCGGGCCTTTTTCATGTTCAGCCTTCGGACCAGAGCGCCTGATAGACCGCCTCGATCCCATCTGCTTCAGTCCGGGCGCTGAAACTGTGCAGGGCGATGTCGCGGGCATCCCGTGCCATCTGCGCATGGCGCGCCGGATCGCTTAGGATCGCGCGGGCAGCTTCGGCTCCGGCTTGCGCGGCCTCAAGCGGTACGATCACGCCGCTTTTGCCCTGGGCCGAAAAGGCGCGGTAGTATCCAGCCTCGGCCCCCACAAAGGGCACGCCGCTGGCCATACCTTCCAGCGGAGCCATGCCATAGCCTTCGTAGCGGGGCAGTTGCATCACCAGTGACAACGCCCGCATCAGCGGCGGCAGATCTGCGGCGGGGATTTCGCCGGGAAACAGGATACGATCACCTAGACCCGCAGCAGCGATGCGGGATTTCAGATCCTTTAGAAATCCCTGATGTTCGCGCGCGGCACGGCCAATCACCAGCGCGACCGCGCCGGGCAGGGTGGGCAAGAGGTCGATCATCGCATCGACAAAAATATCGGTGCCCTTTTCCGGGCGGATACGGCCAATCGTAGCGATGCCGCGGGTTCCGCCATATCCCAGCGCCGCCCAGGCGGTGTCGCGGTTGTCTGCTGGCTGGAACAGATCGGTGTCTACCCCATGCGGCACCACCGCGCGCACGTGCGGTACGAATTCAGCAGCCTTGTCCGTGGTCGCCACCACCGCATCCATCCGGCTGATCAGCCAGCGCGGCAGGGCCGAATGCCGCCGCTGCGCCGCCGAGGTAAAGACGATGCGGATCGGAAGGCGCAGCACATCCCGCGCCCAGATCGCCGCGCGCATTTCCGTATTGCGTCGCACGTGCCAGATGGCGAAGGGTTTGCCGTCCGGGGCGTTTCTGCACAGGCGCCGCGCCTCGGCCGTGGTAACCGGGGCCGGGCAGCCGGGCAGGGGGCGACCCACCAGCCGCAGATCATGGGTGTTTGCCTGCTGGCGGATCACATTGGCGGCGGTGGCCGAAACCCCGGTGAAATTACGGTTGAAATTGGTGACGAAGAGTTCAGGCATCGGGATGTGTCCCTTTGGCCCCAAGCCGCAGCCGGTCGATCAGAAGATCCGCCACGCCATCCAGCTCCTGCGCTTGTGATCTGGCAAAGCTGGAGGCAGCCGTGCAGGCAGCGTGCAGAGCTTCGGGCTCTTCCAGCCAGTGCTGTACGGCATGCGCAAGTCCGGGTGCGTCCTGCACTTCAACCGCACCGCCAGCGGCGATCAGCGGCGGGAAGGTCTCGGTGAAATTACTGGTGCCGGGACCGGTGATCACGGCGGCGCCTGCCTGTGCCACTTCAAAGGGATTATGCCCGCCAATGGGCCGCAGAGAGCCTCCCAGAAACACCAACGGAGACAGCGCGTAGAATGTGCCCAGCTCGCCCAGCGTGTCGGCCAGATAGACCTGCGTCCGCGGGGTGATCGCTTCTCCCTTGCTGCGCCGCGCGAAGGTCAACTCGGCGTCGCGGATGAGTTCGGCAACCTTGTCACTGCGTTCCGGATGGCGCGGGATCAGCACCAGGCACAAGTCGGGAAAACGGTCCAGCAGGGTGCGATGCGCAGCAAGAATAGTCTCTTCCTCGCCGTCGTGGGTCGATGAGGCAATCCACACCGGCCGCGCGCCGACCTCGGATCGCAGCGCCTCCAGCGCCGCTGCATCAACCGGCAGGGCGGCAGCCCCGGCCTTGAGGTTGCCGCCGGGCTGCACCCGCGCGGTATCGGCGCCAAGCGTGATCAGGTTCTGTGCCATATGATCGTTCTGGCTTAGCAGCAGATCGAAACGCGACAGGATGAAACGGGCGGTAGCGGCGCGTTTCTGCCAGCTGCGGACCGAGCGGTCGGACAGGCGGGCATTGACCAGCGCCAGCCGGGTTCCGCGCTTATGAGCGGCGCTGAGGGTGACAGGCCAGAGTTCGCTTTCGACGAAGACCCCCGCATCGGGCCGCCAGTGATCGAGGAACCTGCGCACCGGTCCGGCCGCATCCAGTGGGGCGAACTGATGTATCGCGCCCTTTGGCAGCCGCTTTTCAGCCACCGCAGCCGAGGTGGCGGTGCCCGAGGTCAGAAGGAAGCGCGCGTCGCTGCGTTTTTCCGCGAGCCGGTTGATCAGGGTGATCGCGGCCAGGCTCTCCCCGACCGAGGCGCCGTGAAACCAGATCAGCGGCGCACCGGAGGGCAGGGTGGGGCGCGACACGCTGGCATGGCCCAGACGCTCGCGCTGGCGCTGCGGGGACACACCCTGCGCCGCCAGTTTTGCGGCAACCTTGCGGTAGGCAAAGGGCGCAATCAGCGCGGTGACGGCCCGGTAGGCGTGAAACAGAGCCGTCGCCTTGCCGCCAGAACCTTGGCTGGTCATCTCAGCCGCCGGTGTGGCTCATGTGGCGGGACATCTGGCCGCCGGGCGTCTGCCGGGAGTAATCGAAATCATGGCCCTTGGGTTTGAGGTTGATCGCGGCGCGGATCGCCTCTTCGAGCGGGGCCTCGCTGTCCGGGTGGTCGCGCAGGGGCGCGCGCAGATCGGCCATGTCTTCCTGACCCAGGCACATGTAAAGCTCGCCGGTGCAGGTCAGGCGCACCCGGTTACAGCTTTCGCAGAAATTATGGCTGAGCGGGGTGATGAAACCGATCTTCTGACCGGTCTCTTCCAGCCGCACATAGCGGGCCGGGCCGCCGCTGCGTTCCGCCAGATCGGTCACGGTATAGTGATTTTCGTATTCGCGCCGCACGTCCTTGAGCGACCAGTATTGGTCCAGGCGGTCCTCATTGCCGATATCGCCCATGGGCATGACCTCGATCCACGTGAGATCAATATCGCGCGAGGCGCACCAGCGGGTGATCTCGGGCAGCTCCGGTTCGTTAAAACCTTTCAGCGCCACCGCGTTGATCTTGACCCTGAGGCCCGCCTTTTGCGCCGCATCGATGCCACGCATGACCTGCGGAAGGCGGCCCCAGCGGGTGACTGCCGCGAATTTCTGCTCGTCAAGCGTATCAAGCGAGATATTGACCCGGCGTACCCCGGCATCAAACAGATCCTGGGCGTATTTCTCCAGCTGCGAGCCGTTGGTGGTCAGCGTCAGCTCCTTGAGCGCGCCGCTGTCCAGATGCCGGGTCATGCCGCGGAAAAAGGTCATGATATCGCGCCGCACCAGAGGCTCACCGCCGGTGATGCGTAGCTTTTCCACGCCCATGCCGACAAAGGTCGAACACAGCCGGTCCAGTTCCTCCAGCGTCAGCAGTTCTTTCTTGGGCAGAAAGGTCATGTTTTCCGACATGCAATAGACGCAGCGGAAGTCACAACGGTCAGTAACCGAGACGCGCAGGTAGGTGATGGCGCGGGCGAAGGGATCGATCAGCGGAGCAGTCATGACTGCATAGGTAAAGCGGCGCCTTGCCTGCGACAAGAGGGGAGTGCATTTTCCTGCTGGTAAAGATCTGTGTGCGCCAATAGATTTGCGGCCATGCGTATCACAATCTCATGCTCCACCGCCCTGCCATTGTCCCTGTCCCTGCTTCTGCTCGCCGGTTGCGGGAACCTCGACTTTCCAGACCTGCGCGGGCAGGCCGCCAGCAGCGCCCCGGTGCCTGCCGCAGAGCCCGTGACCGGCGCTCCGCTGGATGCAACCGGAGGCGCTCTGGCGGTGCCGGAGGATGTGGAGAAGGACATGGTTGCCGAGGCTGAGGCGCCTGCGGCGTCCTCGATCTTCACCGGCACCGAGCAGGTGGTCGCCTCGCTGGGGGATCCCTCGGTTCCGGGACTGTGGATGGAGACCTCTCTGGTCGGGGCCGAGCAACAGGCGGTATTGCGCAGCGCCAGCGGCGCCGAAGTGCAGGTCACGTTGAAACCGGCGGCAAACGGGGGCAGCGCCCGGGTGTCCATCGCTGCAATGCGGGCGCTTGGTTTGCCTTTGACCGAGCTGGTTGAGCTACAGGTGCGCCCGGCCAACTGACGGGCCAACTGACCGGTGAACTAAACCCGTGGATTAGCCTGCCTTGGGCGCCTCGTCTCGAAGGTATTTCCCGGCTTCCTTGCGGGCAAAGGGTTTCATTGCATCGCCATGGGTCGCCAGAAAGATACGGGTGGCCTCTGCATCGTGTTTGCTTAGATCGCGCAGCCACCAAGCGATGGCTTTCTGAATGAACCAGTCGCGGTCTGGCACATAGCCTGCCGCCCATGTGATGATCCGCGCCCGCCGGGCTTGATCGGCGGCTTTGAGATTGTTCATCTTGGCCCAGGGCAGGGTGGCGACCAATGCGGCCCGGCGGGTCCACATATATTCGGACTGCGTCCAGGCCTCGACATCGTCCAGCCGGGCGGGATCCGCCACCAGCCGTTTCTGCGCCGCCATGCAGGCATGGTCGGCGATGGCCCAGCTATCGAACTGTGGCACCCAGGAACAGATCAACGCCCAGGCGGCGTCGTCGCCCTTGATCCGGGCCTGGGTTAGCAGTTTGGCGGCAGCGAGGCGCGCTTCGAAGATGTCCGTATTCCACAGGGCATCGGCAAGGGCTACGCGCTCTTCCACCGTGAGGGTCTGCCGCCAGCCCTTGGTCAGCTCGTTGAGCGCCGGGTTCGGGATACCCAGAACCTCCCGGTTCTGCTTGTGATAGGCCGCCATCTGCTCGGCGCGGCCCGGTTCGATCAGGGCGCGTAGCTGCGCCAGCGCCTCGTCCAGTGTCATCGGATCATTCCACCGTCACGGATTTGGCGAGGTTGCGCGGCTGGTCCACATCGGTGCCCTTGGCCACGGCGGTGTGATAGGCCAGCATCTGCGCGGGCAGGGCGTAAAGGATCGGCGACAGGCTGTCGTGGACCTGCGGCATGCGGATTGCCTGCCAGACCTCGTCACCCGCCTCGGCAAGCCCTTCGGCATCCGAGACCAGCATCACCTTGCCCTTGCGCGCCATGACTTCCTGCATGTTGGAGACCGATTTGTCGAAAAGATCGTCCCGCGGGGCGAGAACCACGACCGGCATGTTGTTGTCGATGAGCGCGATGGGGCCGTGTTTCAATTCCCCCGAGGCATAGGCTTCGGCGTGGATGTAGCTGATTTCCTTCAGTTTCAATGCGCCTTCGAGCGCCAGCGGGAACATCAGCCCCCGGCCCAGGAACAGCACATCCCGCGCTTCGCTGAGCTTGAGGGAGGCCTGACGGATCGCCTCGTTCTGCTCCAGTGCAGCAGACATGACGTTCGGAAGCCCGCGCAGAGCGGAGACATGCGCCTGCAGCTCCTCTTCGCCGATTTCGCCCCGGTCGGTTGCGGCCTTGAGGGCCAGCATCAGCAGCACGCTCAGCTGGCAGGTAAAGGCCTTGGTCGAGGCAACGCCGATTTCAACACCTGCATGGATCGGCAGGGCCAGATCGCTCTCGCGGGCGATGGAGCTTTCGGGGACATTGACCACCGACAGGATCTGATCTGCCTTGTCCTTGCAATAACGCAGGGCGGCGAGGGTATCTGCGGTCTCGCCCGATTGGGAAACAAACAGTGCGGCAGTGCGACCGGGGATCGGTGGTTCGCGATAGCGGAACTCGGAGGCGATATCGACCTCGACCGGAATGCGGGCCAGTTTTTCGAACCAGTATTTCGCAGTGAGGCAGGCATAAAAGGCGGTGCCACAGGCGACCAGTGTCAGCCGGTCGATTTTTGTGAAATCGATCCCGTCGCCTGGCAGGTGCACCGCGTCTTCGCCGACTGGCAGGTAGTGGCGGATGGCTTCGGCAATGACCGTGGGTTGTTCCGCGATTTCCTTGGCCATGAAATGCTTATGCCCGGCCTTGTCGACCTGTGCTGAGTCTATCTGAATGGTGCGCATTTCGCGGTTCGCCAGATCCCCGTTTGCGTCGCGGATCTCCAGGCTGCTGCGGGTCAGGACGGCGCAGTCGCCTTCCTCAAGATAGGTGATCTTATCCGTAAGCGGCGCCAGGGCGATGGCATCGCTGCCGACGAACATTTCGCCGGTGCCATGACCGATCGCCAAGGGCGAGCCCTTGCGGGCAGTAACCATCAGATCCTCTTCGCCGTCGAACAGGAAGGCGAGTGCAAAGGCGCCCTCCAGCCGTGACAGGGTTTTCTGTGCGGCCTCGGCGGCGGACAGCCCACCGCGCATGTAGCGCTCTGTCATCAGCGCGACGGTTTCGGTATCGGTTTCGGTCTGAAACTGGATCCCTTCCTTGGCCAGTTCCGCCCGCAGGTCGCGGTAGTTTTCGATGATGCCATTATGCACGACCGACACTGCGCCGGCACGATGCGGGTGCGCGTTGTTGACCGAAGGTTCGCCGTGGGTGGCCCAGCGGGTGTGGCCGATGCCGGATTTTCCCGCCAGCGGCTCATGCACCAGCAGGTCGCTGAGGTTGACCAGCTTGCCGACAGCGCGGCGGCGTTCCAGCTTGCCGTCGTTGACGGTGGCAATACCGGCACTGTCATAGCCGCGGTATTCCAGCCGCTTCAGCGCCTCCACCAGCAGGGGCGCGGCTTCATGATTGCCAAGAACTCCGACGATTCCGCACATTACGCGCCTCCTTTTGCTTTGCGGGCCTTCTTGGCGCGCAGCATGTCCATCAGTTTTCGCGCACGGCCCGGTTTGTTTTCCTGGGCGCTGCGCGAGATTGCCAGGTCACCATCATCGACGTTCTTCGTCACCACGGTGCCGCTGGCGGTCATCGCCTCATTGCCGACGCGCACCGGCGCCACCAGAAGGGTGTTGGAGCCGATAAAGCTGCGGGCGCCGATTTCAGTTCGGTGCTTCATCACGCCATCATAGTTACAGGTGATGGTGCCGGCCCCGATATTGGTGGCTTCACCGACCGAGGCATCGCCCACGTAAGAGAGATGATTGACCTTGGCGCCAGCAGCGATTTCGGCGTTCTTGATCTCGACGAAGTTGCCGATATGGGTGTCTTCTGCCAGTTCGGCGCCGGGGCGCAGGCGGGCATAGGGGCCGACCTTGGCACCGCGGCTGACGTGGCAGCCTTCGAGATGCGAAAAGGCGCGGATCAACGCGCCGCTTTCCACCGTGACGCCAGGGCCGAACACCACGTTGGGTTCGATGACCGCATCGCGGCCGACCACGGTGTCAAAGGCGAAATAGACGGTTTCAGGCGCCATCAGGGTGACGCCATTGTCCAGCGCCTCGGCGCGGGCGCGGCTCTGGAACTGGGCATCGGCCTGGGCCAGTTCGGCGCGGCTATTGATACCCAGCGTTTCGGCTTCGTCACAGGCTACGGCGGTGACGCGCAGGCCCTTGGCGCGCGCCAGTTCCACCAGATCAGTGAGGTAGTATTCGCCTGCCGCATTGTCGTTGCCGATCTCGGCGATCAAGTCGAACATCAGCTGCGATGCGCAGGCCATCAGGCCGGAATTGCAGAAGGTGATTGCGCGTTCGGTCTCGCTCGCGTCCTTGAACTCGACGATCCGCTCCAGGCTGTCGCCGTCCATCACCAGCCGCCCGTAGCGGCCAGGGTCAGCGGCCTCAAAGCCCAGAACCACCAGATCGGCCTTGGCGCGCGCTTCGATCATGCGGCTGATGGTCTCGCCGCTGACAAAAGGCGTGTCGCCATAAAGAACCACCGCATCGCCATCAAACCCGGCCAGCGCCTCCCGTGCCTGATCCACTGCGTGACCCGTGCCCAGCTGTTCCTCTTGCAGCACCACCTCGGCGCTCTCGTCGATATCGGCCACGGCGGCGCGCACCGCTTCGGCGCCATGACCTGCGACCACGACGATCCGTTCCGGCTCCAAAGCGCGCCCAGCGGCCATGGCATGTTCCAGCATGGGGACCTGGGCGATGGGATGCAGGACCTTAGGCAGATCTGAATTCATCCGCGTGCCTTTGCCTGCGGCCAGGATGACGAGGGCTGTGCTCATGTTATGTTTCTCTTTGTCTTTTCAGCGCCCCCGTTTTATCCGCTAACAGTGGGTGCGCAAGCCATTGCGCCATCAAACTAGGTTGCGGCTTGCAACATCATGCGGCGGAAATGCGCCGAAAGGGGACGATATGCGGACGGTAATCTTTGATCTGGATGGTACTCTGGCGGACACGTCGGGGGATTTGCTGGCAGCGGCTAATGCCTGCTTTCGCCAGATGGGCCATGGCGATCTGCTGACCCGCCCGGGCGACGCGGCGATCGCCCTGCGCGGCGGCAAACGGATGCTGACCGAGGGGCTGAAGCGGGTCAATGAATACGACGACGCTACCGTCGAAGCCTTTTATCCCGTGCTGCTGGAGGCGTACAAAGGCGCAATCGATCACCACACCGTTCTGTATCCCGGCGCGATGGATGCCGTCGAGGCGTTGAAACTGGCTGGCTATGGCGTTGGCATCTGCACCAACAAGCCCGAGGCGCTGGCCGAGCAGCTGATGCGATCCCTTGGCGTGCGCGATGCCTTTGCCTCGCTTGTGGGCGCCGATACGCTGCCGGTGCGCAAACCCGATCCCGCGCCGTTGTTCGAAGCGGCCCGCCGCGCGGGCGGTGACCCCGCGCGCACCGTTCTGATTGGCGACAGTGATACCGACCGCAACACATCCGCCGCGGCGGGCGTGCCGTCGGTTCTGGTCACCTTCGGTCCTGCAGGCGATGACATGGCGGCGCTGAAACCCGAGGCGCTGCTGCACCGGTATGAGGATCTGCCCGGGGTGGTGGCGGAATTGCTGCCCTGATGATCTGATGTCCTTCCGCGCGCGTCTGAAACCGGGCGCGACAGCGGCTTCCCCCTTGACCCCGCTGCTGGCCGCGCTCACAAACAGGCCATGAGCGAGATTTTCACCGGCAGTTTCACCCAGCAGGAACCCATCCCAGAAGAGGCGATTGCCGCCGCGATGGAGGTGCTGCGGCATGGCCGTCTGCACCGCTACAATGTTGCGGGCGACGAGGCCGGAGAGACCGCGCTGCTGGAGCGCGAATTCGCCGACCAGATGGGGGCGAAATACTGTCTGGCGGTTGCCTCGGGCGGCTACGCACTGGCCACCGCGCTGAGAGCGGTTGGTGTGAAACATGGCGACCGGGTGCTGACCAATGCGTTTACCCTGGCGCCGGTGCCGGGCTCCATCGCAGCTGTCGGTGCCACGCCGGTCTATGTGGATGTGACCGAGGATCTGACCATCGATCTGGAGGATCTGGCAGCCAAGGCGAATCAGGCGGAGGTGCTGATGCTCAGCCATATGCGCGGGCATCTGTGTGACATGGACCGGCTGATGGAGATCTGCAACGACGCCGGGATCACCGTGATCGAGGATTGCGCCCACACCATGGGGGCGGCCTGGAATGGCACGCTTTCGGGACGGCATGGCGCGGTGGGCTGCTATTCCTGCCAGACCTACAAGCACGTGAACTCGGGCGAGGGCGGGCTGCTGATCACCGATGATGAGGAGATCGCCGCGCGGGCCATCATCCTGTCCGGTTCCTACATGCTTTATGGCCGTCATCTGGCCGCGCCGGGGCCAGAGGTGTTCGAACGGGTGAAATATGAAACCCCGAATATTTCCGGGCGCATGGATAATCTGAGGGCCGCGATCCTGCGGCCCCAGCTGCGCGATCTGGAGACGCAGGTCGCCCGCTGGAATGAACGCTACAGGGAGGTCGAAACCGGGGTGCGCGGAACGCCGGGTCTGACCGTGGTGGAGCGCCCGGCTGCGGAAACCTATGTGGGTTCCTCTATCCAGTTTCTGTTGCTGGATTGGGCTGCGGACCGGGTGCAGGAGGTTCTGCGCCGCTGCGCCGCCCGCGGGGTTGAGCTGAAGTGGTTTGGTGAACCGCAACCCGTGGCCTTTACCTCCCGCTATGACAGCTGGCGCTACGCCGAGACGCCGTCGCTGCCCAAAAGTGATCGCATTCTGGCGGGGATCGTCGATATGCGGGTTCCGCTGACCTTCAGTCTTGAGGACTGCGCCCAGATCGCCCGCATCATCCGCGCCGAGGTTGGTGCAGTGTTTCAGGGCGCCTGATCCACAGCTGAGGCTGTTTCCTGCAGCAATCAACTCCGACTGGCCGGGCCCCGACAGGGTCCGGCCTTTTCGTGTCCCCACGTGACCTCTTGACCTGTGGTGGCTTGCCGGCAATAAATGAACACATGTTCAAATAATTCGCGATGACTCGGGAGGAGACGCGAGATGTTCAACGCAAGCATGACTTTTGATCTGGGCGAAGATGTAAACGCCCTGCGCGACATGGTGCACCGCTGGGCGCAAGAGCGCGTCAAGCCGATGGCGCAGGAAATCGATCAGAAGAACGAATTCCCCGCCGAGCTGTGGCAGGAGATGGGTGAGCTCGGCCTTCTGGGGATCACCGTCCCCGAGGAATTCGGCGGAGCCGGGATGTCCTATCTGGCCCATACCATCGCGGTCGAGGAAATTGCCCGCGCCAGCGCCTCGGTGTCCTTGTCCTATGGCGCGCATTCCAACCTTTGCGTCAACCAGATCAAGCTGAACGGCAATGCCGAGCAGAAGAAGAAATACCTGCCCGGGCTGATTTCGGGTGAACACGTCGGCGCGCTGGCCATGTCCGAAGCGGGCGCTGGCTCTGACGTTGTGTCGATGTCCCTGCGTGCCGAAAAGCGCAACGATCACTATCGCCTCAACGGCAACAAATACTGGATCACCAACGGCCCCGATGCCGACACGCTGGTGGTCTACGCCAAGACCGATCCCGAAGCAGGCTCCAAGGGCATCACCGCCTTCCTGATCGAGAAAGAGTTCAAAGGTTTCTCGACCTCGGTGCATTTCGACAAGCTGGGCATGCGTGGCTCCAACACCGGCGAGCTGATCTTTGAGGACTGCGAAGTGCCGTTTGAGAACGTGCTGGGTGAAGAGGGCAAGGGCGTTCAGGTTCTGATGTCCGGCCTTGATTACGAACGCGTGGTTCTGGCGGGCATCGGCAGCGGTATCATCGCCGCCTGCATGGACGAGATGATGCCCTACATGAAAGAACGCAAACAGTTCGGCAAGCCGATCGGAAGCTTCCAGCTGATGCAGGGCAAGATCGCTGATATGTACACGGCGATGAATTCCTCGCGCGCCTATATCTACGAAGTGGCCAAGGCCTGCGACAATGGCACGGTGACGCGCCAGGACGCGGCGGCTTGCTGCCTTTGTGCCTCTGAGCAAGCAATGGTGCAGGCGCACCAGGCGGTGCAGGCCTTTGGCGGTGCCGGTTATCTGTCTGACAATCCGGTGGGCCGGATCTTCCGCGATGCCAAGCTGATGGAAATCGGCGCAGGCACCTCGGAAATCCGCCGTATGCTGATCGGCCGCGAGCTGATGGCAACCATGTAAAAGCAGAAAGCCCGCGTGACCGAGGGAAGGCACGCGGGCTTGTCTGTGGTCCGGGCAGGCGGCAGCGCCCGCCCGGGAAACCGGATCAGAGGGTCAGAAGCGGTGGACGTAGGCAACACCCACAACAACCGGATCAATCTCGGCGGTACCGATCGCGGCACCGTTCAGGAAGGCGTCGGTCTCGATATCCATGTAGCGCACGTTCAGACGCAGCGCACCGTTGTCCGACACTTGCCAGTCCGCACCAGCGTTGAGCGCAAGACCCCAGCTGTCATCAAGGTTCAGCACGCCAAGCGGCGAGCTTTCTTCAAAGAAGGTGGTGTAGTTCACACCAATGCCGACGAAGGGCGTGATCTTGCTGTTGGTCGGGAAGTGGTAGTTCAGCGACAGGGTCGGCGGCAACTGCTTGGTCGAACCGGCATAGCCGACACCGGCGATGGTGACGTCATGCTCGAACGGGGTCGCGGCCAAGAGTTCGATGCCAAGGTTGTCGCGGATGAAATATTCAACTGTCAGCGACAGTTGCGTTTCATCGCTGACCGTTGCGGCACCCCCGGCCAACGTGCCGTTGTTCGATTTGGGGTTCACGTTGGCGATCCCTGCACCGAAGGTCCAGTCGCCTTGCGACTGGGCAAGGGCCGGGGCCGCAAAGGCGGCGCATGCAGCAGAGAGGGCGAGGGCGGAAACGATGCGTTTCATGGGGAAGATCCCTTTTCTTTCGAGTACGCCGGGATCATGCGCGATGGAGGCGAAAACGTCTCTGATCTGGATCAAGCAGGTTTGTGCCGAGCCTTTGAAATGCACCACAAAACGCGCATGCCTGCCATGCATTTTAGGAAGATCTGACTATGCAGGACTACAGTAGCATACCGGGGTTGACGCCCTATGGTCGCTGGGATCTGCCAGAGCGGCTCAATATGGCGGCACAGGCCATGGATCACCCGGCAGATGCGCTGGCGCTGATCGATCTGACCGGCGCCGCGCGGCGCGACATTTCCCATGGGGAACTGGCGGCGATGGTCGATGGTCTGGCGCGCTATCTTCTGTCGCGGATCCAGCCGGGCGACCGGGTGGGTGTGCTGCTCAGCCAGTCGCCCTGGTGTGCTGCCGCGCATCTGGCGATCTGGAAGGTCGGCGCCATTTCGGTGCCCTTGTTCAAGCTGTTCCAGCACGATGCGCTGGCCTCGCGCGCCGGGGATGCGGGGGTGCGTTTCGTGCTGACCGATCCCGAGGGTGCGCTGCTGCTAGGTGATCTGGCCGAGGCGGTGATGGTGCAGGACGCAGGCATTGACGGCGCCCCGGTGCCCTTTGCCGCGACCGGCCCAGAAACCCCGGCTGTCCTTATATATACCTCCGGCACCACCGGCAGCCCCAAGGGCGCGCTGCACGCCCACCGGGTGTTGACCGGCCATCTGCCGGGCGTCGCCATCAGCCATGATCACCTGGGCCAGCCGAGCGACTGTATCTGGACCCCTGCCGATTGGGCCTGGATTGGCGGGTTGTTCGATGTCTTGATGCCCGGTCTTGCGCTGGGCGTGCCAGTTGTCGCGGCGCGGCTCGACAAATTCACGCCTGAGGCCTGCGTCGATCTGATCACGCGCGGAGATGTACGCAACATCTTTTTCCCGCCCACCGCGCTTCGCATGTTGAAGGCCGCTGGCAAGGCCGTGCCGGGCCTGCGCTCGGTCGCATCGGGTGGCGAACCCTTGGGGGCCGAGATGCTGGCCTGGGGGCAGGAGGCTTTTGGCCTCACCATCAACGAATTCTACGGGCAGACCGAATGCAACATGGTCGCCTCCTCTTGCGGCGTGGATTACCCGCCCCGTCCGGGCTGCATCGGCAAGGCGGTGCCGGGGCATGAGGTCGCCGTGATCGACGCCGATGGCAATCCCACCGATCAGGAGGGCGATGTTGCGGTGCGGCGTGGCTCTGCCTCGATGATGCTGGAATACTGGAACCGCCCCAAGGAGACGGCCGAGAAATTCCACGGCGACTGGCTGGTGACCGGCGATCGTGGCATCTGGGAGGGCGACTATCTGCGCTTTGTAGGCCGCGAGGATGATGTGATCACCTCGTCGGGCTATCGCATCGGCCCGGCCGAGATCGAGGACTGCCTGCTGACCCATCCAAGCGTCGCCACCGTCGGCGTCGTCGGCAAGCCCGACCCGATGCGCACCGAGATCGTGAAGGCCTATGTGGTGCTGAAAGAGGGCGCTGCGGCCACCGAGAAAGAACTGCAGGACTACGTCAAGGGCCGTCTGGCCCATTATTCCTACCCCCGTGAAATCGCATTTCTGGACGCCTTGCCGATGACCGTGACCGGCAAAGTGATCCGCAAGGAACTGAAGGCCCGTGCGGCGGGGGAGGGGCCGGAATGACCAAGAAACCTCCTGCAAAAGATGAGTCCTTGTCAGCGACCATTTCGATGGTGCTCAAACGGGTTCAAGACTATGAAGGCGAGCGGGCAACACGTCTTGGGAAGGGCTTCGAAAGAGTGACCGCGCCAATTGGCGGTGCCTTGGCGGCCGTTGTGCCAGACGCCTGGGTTTTGAATATCCTTCATGCGGCAGACAAGGCCGCAGAATACACGCTTCCGGCGGATAAGTCCCCCAAGAGCTTCGACGATATAGAGGCCTGTGAAGCAGCAGCGCTATATGTGCAGGGCTGGGCTGCCGGGCTGAACGCGGCATCCGGCGGGGCAACTGGATTTTGGGGGGCGGCCGGGGCGGCAGCTGACATACCAGCGACGCTTACGCTAGCCGCGTGTAACGTCCGAGCGACCGGCGCGGCCTTTGGGTTTGCAGGCGACAGTGAAGACGAACGAGCCTTTCGCTTGATGGTGCTTGAGCTGGCCACGCGTCAGGCTGGCGACGCCCGGCGGGAGACAGTCACCCAACTGAGGGCATTTGCAGAGTTGCTGAACCAGCCCAAGGTGCGTGTGGTTGTGGATCAGGCGAGCAATTGGGTTGCTGAAAAAATTGCTGAACGAGTTGCACGACAATTGGGGGTGTCCCTTGCAGGCCGCAAACTGGGGCAGGTTGTTCCGGTAGTAGGCGGAGTCGTTGCCGCGTCAGTAAATGCAAGTTTCCAAACGGATGTAAGCCGTGCGGCGCGATATGCCTATAGCCTGCGGTGGCTGATGAGACAGAAATTATTACCCGGTTATTCCGGAGAGGAGGTTACCAAGCCATGAAACTTCAATCCAAGGCAATGCCTTCCTCCGAAGGCTTCAAGCAGAACCGCGAGGCGCATCTGGAGGCGCTGGCGCAGATCAACGAGGCGGCGGAGGCCGCGCGCATGGGCGGCGGTGAGAAATCCCGCGCCCGTCACGAAAGCCGGGGCAAGATGCTGCCGCGCCGCAGGGTTGCGAACCTCTTGGATCCGGGCTCTCCCTTCCTTGAGGTCGGCGCGACGGCGGCCCACAATATGTATGACGGCGCAGCCCCGGCTGCGGGCGTCATCGCGGGCATTGGCCGGGTGCATGGGCAAGAGGTCATGGTGGTCTGCAACGACGCCACTGTGAAGGGCGGCACCTATTATCCGATGACGGTCAAGAAACACCTGCGCGCGCAGGAGATCGCCGAGGAAAACCGCCTGCCGTGCATCTATCTGGTGGACAGTGGCGGGGCCAACCTGCCCAACCAGGACGAGGTCTTCCCGGATCGCGACCACTTTGGCCGCATCTTCTACAATCAGGCGCGTATGTCCGCAAAAGGCATCCCGCAGATCGCCGTGGTCATGGGATCGTGCACCGCAGGCGGCGCCTATGTGCCCGCGATGTCGGATGTGACCATCATCGTCAAGGAACAGGGCACCATCTTTCTCGCCGGTCCGCCGCTGGTGAAGGCCGCAACGGGCGAGGTGGTTTCCGCCGAAGACCTCGGCGGCGGTGATGTGCACACGCGTCTTTCCGGTGTCGCCGACTATCTGGCCGAGGATGACACCCACGCGCTGGCACTGGCGCGTCGCGCGGTGCAGTCGCTCAACATCACCAAACCGCTGGGCGTTAACTGGGCCAGCCCGGAAGAGCCCGCCTATGACCCTGAAGAGATCCTCGGTGTGGTGCCTGGCGATCTGCGCACCCCCTATGACATCCGCGAGGTGATCGCGCGTCTGGTGGATGGGTCGCGCTTTGACGAGTTCAAGCCGCGCTTTGGTGAGACGCTGGTCACCGGCTTTGCCCATGTGAAGGGCTGCCCGGTGGGCATCATCGCCAACAACGGGGTTCTCTTCTCCGAGGCCGCACAGAAAGGCGCGCATTTCGTTGAACTGTGCAGCCAGCGCAAGATCCCGCTGGTCTTTTTGCAGAACATCACCGGCTTCATGGTGGGCCGCAAGTACGAGAACGAGGGCATCGCCCGCCACGGCGCCAAGATGGTGACGGCGGTTGCGACGACCAATGTGCCCAAGGTGACGATGCTGGTGGGCGGCTCATTCGGGGCCGGTAACTACGGCATGTCGGGCCGTGCCTATCAGCCGCGCTTCCTGTGGACCTGGCCGAATTCGCGCATTTCCGTGATGGGCGGCGAACAGGCGGCAGGTGTTCTTGCCACCGTGAAACGCGACGCCATCGAACGCCAGGGCGGCTCTTGGAGCGCCGAGGAAGAGGCCGAGTTCAAGCGCCCCACCATCGAGATGTTCGAGGCGCAGAGCCATCCGCTCTATGCCTCGGCGCGGCTTTGGGACGATGGCATCATCGACCCGCGCAAATCCCGAGAGGTGCTGGCCCTGTCGCTGAGCGCTGCTTTGAATGCCCCGATTGAAGACACACGCTTTGGCGTGTTCCGGATGTGAGGTAAGGCAACGATGATCCCCCTCGAAGAGGCCCTCGCAGCATTTCCCGTTGCGCAAAGCTATCGCCCCGGCGATTCATCTGCCTTGAATGCCGAAATCATCGGCCTGATCCGCTCGGGCGCAAAGACCGTCAGCTGCGAGGCTTGGTCGGTCTTCGACGATGGCCTGGAAAGCTTTCCCGAGGCGGGGCGCGTGGATATCGTGTTGAACTGGGACGGAACGGCCGCCTGCGCCACCGAAACCGTGAAGGTGGACAAGGTCCGCTTTTGCGACGTAACGGCAGAGATGGTTCCGCCTCAGGGAGAATTCAAAGACTTGGAGCACTGGCGGGCGGGGTACGAAAGCTACCTGACCCGTACGGGTCGCTTTCACCAAAACGCACCGATGATGGTTGAGACCTTTCGTCTGGTCCGTGATTTCGGAGACCACAAAGATGTTTGACAAGATTCTGATCGCAAACCGGGGCGAGATCGCCTGCCGTGTCATGGAAACCGCCCGCGCCATGGGCGTGAAAACCGTCGCCATCTACTCAGACGCCGACCGCGCGGCGAAACATGTCGCGATGGCGGATGAGGCCTGCCACATCGGCACCGGATCTGCGCCCGCCGACAGCTACCTTCTGGGGGATGAGATCATCGCCATTGCCAAGGCGACCGGCGCGCAGGCGATCCATCCGGGCTATGGCTTCCTGTCGGAAAACCCCGAGTTCGTGGATGCGGTAGAGGCGGCTGGCCTTGTGTTCATCGGTCCTTCGGCGGATGCGATCCGCAAGATGGGCCTGAAAGACGCAGCCAAGGCGCTGATGGAAGAGGCGGGCGTGCCCGTTGTTCCCGGCTACCACGGCAAGAACCAGGACCCCGAGCACCTGTCGGGCGCTGCCGATACCATCGGCTATCCCGTCCTGATCAAGGCGGTCGCCGGTGGCGGCGGCAAGGGTATGCGTCTGGTCGAGGATCCAAAGGATTTCGACGAGGCCCTCAAGAGCGCGCAGGGCGAAGCCACCACGGCCTTTGGCAACCCGGACGTCTTGATCGAGAAATACATCCAGCAACCCCGCCATATCGAAGTGCAGGTCTTTGGCGATGGCACCACAGCGGTGCACCTGTTCGAGCGGGACTGTTCTCTCCAGCGTCGTCACCAGAAGGTCATCGAAGAGGCACCTGCGCCCGGTATGACCGATGAAATGCGCGAGGCCATGGGCCGCGCAGGTGTGCGCGCGGCCGAGGCGATTGGGTATAAAGGCGCCGGTACGGTGGAATTCATCGTCGATGGCTCCAACGGGCTGCGTCCCGACGGGTTCTGGTTCATGGAGATGAACACCCGCCTTCAGGTGGAACACCCGGTGACGGAACTGATCACCGGTGTCGATTTGGTGGAATGGCAGCTGCGCGTCGCCGCAGGGGAGAGCCTGCCGCAACAGCAGGACGAGCTGATGATCACCGGTCACGCCTTTGAAGCGCGGCTTTATGCAGAAGACGTGCCAAAGGGCTTCCTGCCTGCAACCGGCACGCTGACGCATCTGCAATTCCCCGCCAGCTGCCGCGCCGACAGTGGCGTGCGGGCCGGGGATACCATCAGTCCCTGGTATGATCCGATGATCTCCAAGGTGATCGTGCACGGGCCAACACGTGCGGTTGCCTTGTCGCGGCTGTCACAGGCGCTGGCGGAAACTGAGGTCGGCGGTACGGTGACCAACCTTGCCTTCCTTGGCGCATTGGCCGCACACGAGGGCTTCGCCGCAGGCGATGTCGATACTGGCCTCATCGCGCGGGATCTGGATCAGCTTGTCGAGGCGCCCGCCGTGACGCCCGCACACAAGGCTGCCGCCGGGATGCAGGCGCTGGGTCTGACCGACACCGATTGGGACACCGGCTTTACCCTGTGGTCCGACATGCACCGCTCGGTTCATCTCAGCCTTCAGGGCGAAGAATTCGAGGCCATGGTCGAGGTGGACGGGCCGGATCGGCAGATCTGGACCATAGGTGAGGATCAGGTCACGGCAAACCGCATCGGTGGTGCATGGGTTCTGGGCGGCGACCGGCTGCCGCCGATGGCGCAGGCTGGGAACACGATCACCGTTTTCGACGGCTACGGGATCCAGTTTGAGGTGATCGATCCGCTCGACCGGGCGTCGGCTGCCGGGGGGGACATGAACCTGATCGAGGCGCCGATGCCGGGTCTGGTCAAGGCGGTCTTCGCCGAAGCAGGCCAGGAGGTGAAGGAAGGTGATCGCCTTGCCATTCTCGAAGCCATGAAAATGGAGCATTCGCTGCTGGCTGCCCGTGATGGCACCGTGGCAGAAGTTCTGGCCGCCGCTGGCGATCAGGTCGAGGCCGGAGCCGCGCTGGTGCGGCTGGAGGAGGCCGAAGACTGATCGGCACTCATAAAGAAACTGCGTTGGCGGCTGGTGGCTGCCAATGCGACTGGATAACGTTGGCAGGATTGCCGAGGGAGGGCGCGCCATGACGCAAAGCGTTGAAATTTTCGAAATGGGCCCGCGCGACGGGCTGCAGAATGAAAAACGGGCCATTCCGGTGGCGGAAAAGATCGCGCTGGTGGATTGCCTGTCCCGCGCAGGCTTCCGGCGGATCGAGGTCGCCAGCTTCGTCTCCCCCAAATGGGTGCCGCAGATGGCGGGCAGCGCCGAGGTTCTGGCGGGCATCAAACGCGCGCCCGGGGTCTCTTATGCAGCACTGACCCCCAACATGCGGGGATACGAGGACGCGGTGGCGGCCAAGGCGGATGAAATCGCCGTGTTTGCCTCGGCCTCCGAAGGGTTTTCCAAAGCCAATATCAACGCCAGCATTGCCGAGAGCATCGAGCGCTTCGTGCCCATCCTTGAGGCGGCAAAGAAGATCGACCTGCCGGTGCGGGGCTATGTCTCCTGCGTGACCGATTGCCCCTATGATGGCGCAACCCCGCCGGAAAAGGTGGCAGAAGTGGCTGAGCGGTTGTTTGAACTCGGCTGCTATGAGGTCTCTTTGGGCGACACCATCGGACAGGGGACGCCGGAAACGATCACGAAAATGCTAGAGGCCGTAAAGGCACGTGTGCCTGTCGAGAAACTGGCCGGACATTATCATGACACCGCCGGGCGGGCGATTGCCAATATCGACGCCTCGCTTGCGCAGGGCGTGCGGGTGTTTGATGCCGCCGTCGGCGGGCTGGGCGGCTGCCCCTATGCGCCGGGCGCCGCGGGAAATGTGGCGACGGAAACAGTGCATGCGCATCTGACGGCGCTGGGATATGACACCGGGCTCGATGCGCGGGTGCTGGATGAGGCGGCAGAGGTGGCCCGAGCCATGCGCGGCGTGGTCTGATAGCGCGAATTTTGAAAAGAGAGCGATACGATGTTCAACACGATTACCCTTGAGACCGATGCGCGCGGCGTGGCGACCCTGACCCTGAACCGGCCCGAAAAGCACAACGCCATGTCCGGCGAGATGCTGCTGGAGCTGAAACAGGCCGCACAGGACCTAGCCGCCGATGACAATGTCCGCGTCGTGGTGCTGACCGGCGCGGGCAAAAGCTTTTGCGCGGGCGGCGATCTCGGCTGGATGCAGGCCCAGATGACAGCGGACGCGGAAACCCGCGCGAAAGAGGCGCGGGTGCTGGCGGAAATGTTGATGCTGCTCAACACCCTGCCCAAGCCGCTGATCGGAGCGATTCAGGGCAATGCCTTTGGCGGCGGTGTTGGCATGGCCTCAGTCTGCGATGTGGCGATTGGTGTCGATCATCTCAAGATGGGGCTGACGGAAACCAAACTGGGCCTGATCCCGGCTACCATCGGCCCCTATGTGATTGCCCGCATGGGCGAAGCGCGCGCGCGCCGTGTCTTCATGTCGGCCCGTCTGTTTGGCGCAGCCGAGGCCGTCGATCTGGGGCTTCTGGCCAGAATCGTTCCGGCCGATCAACTGGCCGAAGCGGTCGAGGCAGAGGTCGCCCCCTACATGGCCTGCGCCCCGGGCGCGGTCGCCGCAGCGAAAAAACTGACCCGCGATCTGGGTCCGCGTCTGGACGATGCCACCATCGACCACACCATCAAGGCGCTGGTTGACCGCTGGGAAGGCGGCGAAGCCTCCGAGGGCATCGCGGCGTTTTTCGACAAACGCAAACCCAGCTGGCAGGTCTGAAACGGGTCTGAGAGGGGCCTCAGACACGGGTTTAAAGGCGGTTTCGCGGCCTTGCCAAAGACCGAGTATTTCCCTCAGGCGCGCCCAAATTTTGGGCGCGCTGTTCTTTTCTTATACATAGAAAAATATGCATATTTATATGCGTTTGCGGGCCATGTGATGTGCCCACGCCGCGCTGTTAAAGGAAGCTTTAGCCAAACCAAATGCCTGTGTTGACGGTCGGGGGGCAGGGGAGTAGACACGGCCCCAAGTCAACACGCCAATTGACGGCGCGCGAGAATCCGCGCGCGCGGAAAGGAGCCACTCGTGGAAGAGATGTTGCGGGAATACCTCCCGATCCTGGTGTTTCTGGCCGTCGCTATCGGCCTTGGAATTGTTCTTATTCTGGCAGCAGTTGTGCTCGCCGTACGCAATCCCGACCCGGAAAAAGTAAGTGCTTACGAATGTGGTTTCAACGCCTTCGATGACGCCCGTATGAAATTCGATGTGCGCTTTTACCTGGTGTCGATTCTGTTCATCATTTTCGATCTGGAAATCGCCTTCCTGTTTCCCTGGGCCGTCGGCTTCAAGGACATGAGCGACGCAGGTTTCTGGTCGATGATGGTGTTCCTGGGCGTGCTGACAGCCGGCTTTGCCTATGAATGGAAGAAGGGGGCCCTGGAATGGGAGTGATGACCGGAGCCAATACGGCGGGCGTCGACAAGGAAGTCGTCACCCAGGCCCTGAACGCCGAACTGCAGGACAAAGGCTTCCTGCTGACCTCGGCCGAGGACATCATCAACTGGGCCCGCACCGGGTCGCTGCACTGGATGACCTTTGGTCTGGCCTGCTGCGCGGTTGAGATGATGCACACCTCGATGCCCCGCTATGACGCCGAACGCTTCGGTATCGCGCCGCGCGCCTCTCCGCGTCAGTCGGACGTTATGATCGTCGCGGGGACGCTGACCAACAAGATGGCCCCGGCGCTGCGCAAGGTCTACGACCAGATGCCCGAGCCGCGTTACGTGATCTCGATGGGCTCCTGTGCCAACGGCGGTGGGTACTATCACTACAGCTACTCGGTTGTGCGCGGTTGCGACCGCATCGTTCCGGTTGACGTCTATGTGCCCGGCTGCCCGCCGACCGCAGAGGCTCTGCTCTATGGTCTGATGCAGCTGCAGCGCAAAATCCGCCGCACCGGCACCCTGGTCCGCTGATCGGCTTTGGTTGGAGAATTGATGATGACTGAAGCACTGAACGAACTCGGGACCCAGATCGCGGCCAAGCGCCCCGAATGCGTGCTGTCCTGGGATGTATCCCATGGTGAGCTGAACGTGGACGTGGCGCCTGCGAATATTGCGGCGCTGGTCGATTTTCTGAAAGCAGATGCGACCTGCAAGTTTTCCACCCTGGTTGATATTACGGCAGTCGATTACCCCGAGCGGACCAAGCGGTTCGACGTGGTCTATCACTTCCTGTCGATGTATCAGAACCAGCGTATCCGCCTGCGGGTTTCCGTACGCGAAGATGAAATGGTCCCCTCGATTGTCGATCTGCACCCCTCGGCCAACTGGTTCGAGCGCGAGGTCTTCGACATGTTCGGGATCCTGTTCACCGGTCACCCCGACCTGCGCCGGATCCTGACGGACTATGGCTTCCGCGGCCATCCGCTGCGCAAGGACTTCC
This sequence comes from Phaeobacter sp. CAU 1743, assembly GCF_039839315.1. Classification (NCBI taxonomy): domain Bacteria; kingdom Pseudomonadati; phylum Pseudomonadota; class Alphaproteobacteria; order Rhodobacterales; family Roseobacteraceae; genus Phaeobacter; species Phaeobacter sp. CAU 1743. Next base: position 76,846 of record NZ_JBDOQR010000010.1, read on the forward strand.
CGACCACCGGCTATACCGAGGTTCGTTACGACGAGGCGCAAAAGCGCGTTGTCTACGAACCCGTCAGCCTGGTGCAAGAATACCGCCAGTTTGACTTCATGTCCCCGTGGGAGGGTGCCGAATACATCCTGCCCGGCGATGAAAAAGAGGGGGCGAAATGATGGACGGCTCCAAAGGTTTCGAAGACGCCCTGACGGGCGAACAGAAGATCCGCAACTTCAACATCAACTTCGGTCCGCAGCACCCGGCGGCGCACGGCGTGCTGCGTCTGGTGCTGGAGCTGGACGGCGAGATCGTTGAACGCTGCGACCCGCACATCGGCCTGTTGCACCGTGGCACCGAAAAGCTGATGGAAAGCCGCACCTACCTCCAGAACCTGCCGTATTTCGACCGCCTCGACTATGTGGCGCCGATGAACCAGGAACACGCATGGTGTCTGGCAATCGAAAAGCTTTGCGGTGTCGAAGTTCCCCGCCGGGCCTCGCTGATCCGGGTGCTCTACTCGGAAATCGGCCGCATCCTGAACCACCTCTTGAACGTCACCACGCAGGCGATGGACGTCGGTGCGCTGACCCCGCCGCTGTGGGGCTTTGAAGAGCGCGAGAAACTGATGATCTTCTACGAGCGCGCCTGCGGTGCCCGCCTTCACGCGGCGTATTTCCGTCCCGGCGGTGTGCATCAGGATCTGCCGGATGAACTGATCGACGATATCGAAGAATGGGCGATCGAATTCCCCAAAGTTCTGGCTGATATCGACGGGCTTCTGACCGAAAACCGCATTTTCAAGCAGCGTAACTGCGACATTGGCGTGGTGAACGAGCAGGAGATCCAGGACTACGGTTTCTCCGGCGTCATGGTACGCGGCTCCGGCCTTGCATGGGACCTGCGCCGTGCGCAGCCCTATGAATGCTACGACGAGTTCGAGTTCCAGATCCCTGTCGGTAAGAATGGCGACTGCTATGATCGCTACCTCGTCCGCATGGAGGAGATGCGCCAGTCGCTGTCGATCATTCGTCAGGCCATCCACAAGCTGCGCGAAGCCACCGGCGATGTGCTGGCCCGTGGCAAGCTGACCCCGCCGAAACGCGGCGACATGAAAACCTCGATGGAAAGCCTGATCCACCACTTCAAGCTTTACACCGAAGGGTTCCACGTGCCCGAGGGCGAAGTCTACGCCGCTGTCGAGGCGCCCAAGGGCGAATTCGGCGTCTATCTTGTGGCGGACGGGAGCAACAAACCCTACCGCGCCAAGCTGCGCGCGCCGGGCTTCCTGCACCTGCAAGCCATGGACCATGTGGCCAAGGGTCACCAACTTGCCGACGTAGCTGCCATCATCGGCACCATGGACGTCGTATTTGGAGAGATTGACCGCTAATGCTTCGTCGTCTGCATTCCGAACAACCCGAAAGCTTTGCCTTCACGCCCGACAACCAGAAGTGGGCCGAAGCGCAACTCACCAAATACCCCGAGGGGCGTCAGGCCTCTGCGGTTATTCCGCTGCTGTGGCGTGCCCAGGAGCAGGAAGGCTGGGTCACCAAGCCCGCGATTGAATATATCGCGGATATGCTGGGCATGGCCTATATCCGCGTTCTTGAAGTTGCCTCCTTTTACTTCATGTTCCAGCTGGTCCCGACCGGATCCGTTGCCCACGTGCAGGTCTGTGGCACCACTTCCTGCATGATCTGCGGCGCCGAGGATCTGATCGCGGTCTGCAAGGAAAAGATCGCGCCGAAGCCGCACACCGTGTCTGCCGATGGTAAGTTCTCCTGGGAAGAGGTGGAATGCCTCGGCTCCTGCACCAACGCGCCGATGGCGCAGATCGGCAAGGATTACTTCGAGGATCTGACCACCGAAAGCTTCACCAAGATCCTCGATGATCTGGCAGCAGGCAATCCGGTTGTTCCGGGGCCGCAGAACGGGCGTTACGCGGCCGAGCCGAAATCGGGCCTGACGTCGCTCACCGAATACGACAGTGGTAAGACGCAGTATAACGCGTCTGTGCAGCTGGCAGTGGATCTGGGCGACAGCGTCAAGCGCATTCAGGGCGATGAAGTTCCGATCTTGACCCCTTGGGTTGGCAAGGACGGCGTCGTCGCTGGCCGCGCTGCCGAAGGTCAGCCTCCGAAGGCGCCCGAAGCGGCTAAACCGGCTGCCAAACAGGCTGCCGAGGCTAAGCCCGCACCGAAGAAAGCTCCGGCCAAGAAAGCCGCTGAGCCTGCGTCGCCCGAAGGGGCAGCCGCCAAATCGGTTGAAGAAAGCGCGCCTGAGACGCTGAGCGAAGCCCGCGGTGGCAAGGCCGACGATCTGAAGATGCTGAAGGGCGTTGGTCCCAAGCTGGAAGAGACGCTGAATGAACTCGGTTTCTTCCACTTTGACCAGATCGCCAAATGGACCGAGGCCGAAATCGCATGGGTCGACAGCCGCCTCAAGTTCAAGGGCCGCATCGAACGCGACGGCTGGATTGAGCAATCCAAACAGCTCGCCGCTGGTGAAGAGACCGAGTTCGCCAAGAAGGCCAAGGACGACGGCCGCTACGAAGATTAACCCGTCTTCCGCCTCTGAACCGGGGGCGGGGGAGCAGACATTGGGACCCAATGAGCGCTGAACAGGACAAAGCCATCGCAGCCAAGGGGCGCCACATCGCCCTGGTGATTGCCGGAACCATGCTCGCATGGCTCGCTTTGTCCCTGATCATTGGTCCGGCGATGGGATTGCCGGGCCGTTACGCGCTTCTGTTCGATTTTCTCGCGCTGGCGGGGATGATCTATGCAGGGGTCAACATCGTTCAACTCTGGCGCATGCGTCAGGACAACCAAAGGTAGGCAGACATGCTGAAGGACCAGGACCGGATCTTTACCAACCTGTACGGTATGCATGAGCGGACGCTCAAAGGCGCTCAGGCGCGCGGCCACTGGGATGGCACCGCCGGTCTGATCGAAAAGGGGCGTGACTGGATCATCCAGACCATGAAGGACTCCGGCCTGCGTGGTCGCGGCGGTGCGGGCTTCCCCACTGGCCTCAAATGGTCCTTCATGCCCAAGGAAAGCGATGGTCGCCCGGCCTATCTGGTGATCAACGCGGATGAATCCGAGCCCGGCACCTGTAAAGACCGCGAAATCATGCGCCACGATCCGCATACGCTGATCGAAGGTGCGCTGATCGCCTCTTTCGCGATGAACGCCCACACCTGCTATATCTATCTTCGCGGCGAATACATCCGCGAGCGCGAGGCCCTGCAGGCGGCCATCGACGAATGCTACGACAAAGGTCTTCTGGGCAAGAACGCGGCCGGATCCGGTTGGGACTTTGACGTTTTCCTGCACCACGGTGCCGGCGCTTACATCTGCGGCGAGGAAACCGCCCTGATCGAAAGCCTGGAAGGCAAGAAGGGCATGCCCCGTATGAAGCCGCCCTTCCCGGCGGGCGCGGGTCTTTATGGCTGCCCGACCACGGTGAACAACGTCGAATCCATCGCCGTCGTTCCCACCATCCTGCGCCGCGGCGCTGAATGGTTTGCGGGCTTTGGTCGCCCCAACAACGCGGGCACTAAGCTGTTCGCGATCTCGGGGCACGTCAACAACCCCTGCGTCGTCGAAGAGGCGATGTCGATCTCCTTCGAGGAGCTGATCGAAAAGCATTGCGGCGGTATTCGCGGCGGCTGGGACAACCTACTTGCGGTGATCCCGGGTGGTTCCTCGGTGCCTTGTGTGCGCGGTGAAAACATGCGCGATGCGATCATGGATTTCGATTACCTGCGCGGTGAGCTGGGCTCGGGCCTTGGCACGGCGGCGGTGATCGTGATGGACAAGCAGACCGACATCATCAAGGCGATCTGGCGCCTGTCCAAGTTCTACAAGCACGAAAGCTGCGGCCAGTGTACACCCTGCCGCGAAGGCACCGGCTGGATGATGCGCGTGATGGATCGTCTGGTCAAAGGCCAGGCGGAACCGGAAGAAATCGACATGCTGTGGGATGTGACCAAGCAGGTCGAAGGCCACACCATCTGCGCCCTTGGCGACGCGGCGGCCTGGCCGATCCAGGGCCTGATCCGCAACTTCCGCGAAGAGATCGAAGACCGCATCAAGGCGCAAAAGTCGGGCCGCATGGGCGCGATGGCGGCTGAATAAGAATAAAAAACAGGCAGATAGCAGATCCCATGATGAGCAATTTTACCCTCACAATGACATCCGGCCAGGCAGGCGTTTCTGCCCGGGCGGCTGTGCTTTGTCTGGGGGCATGGGGTCTTTGTTGCTGCGACGGGGAGGGGGCACGATGAACCGGAAACTGAAATCCGCAGGTGTCCTGTTGCTGTCGGCGGCAGTTCTTGCTGGCTGTGGCAGTTCCTTCAGCGACCGCACGCTTTATGATGGCGTAGCGTTCAAGGCGAAGGCGAAACCGGTGGACAAGAAGGTCACGCGGGCCGATTTCCGCGTTGAGGTCTCCAAGGCGTCCCAATCCTTCAAGGGCGCGCGTATGGCTGCGCATCACGCAGGCGTCACCTATTGCCTGAGTGAAGCCGGTTACGGCACTTCCGACATCATCTGGGACGTGGATCCCTACGACGCCGAGGCCGAGCTGCGCCTTGATGGCGACACCGCGATTTTCCACGGGACCTGCGACACTTGATCGGTATGGCCTCATATCCTGGCCCGGCGTTATTGCATAACGACGCAAGCTCCCCGTTCCATTGGCGCTCCGCAAAGAAGGAGAGGCATGTGAAACGGGTTGTTCTGTCATTTGTGTCCGCTGTCGCGCTGGCGCTGGTGCCATCGTCGCTGCTGGCGAAGCCGCCGCTGCGCTCGGTCGCGGAAATCGAAGAACCGCTGTTTGCCGTCGCTGTCGCCAAAGAGATCGCCGATCACTGCGACAGCCTGAGTGCGCGGTTCTGGAAGGGCGTCGGCGAGTTGCGGCGCCTGCGCGCGCGGGCCAATGACCTTGGCTATTCGGACACTGAAATCCGCGCCTACATCGGCTCGGACAGGGAAAAGGCCCGGATGCGGGCAAAGGGAGAGACGCTGTTTGCAAGCCGTGGCGTCTCATACGGAAAACCGGAATCCTTCTGTGCGTTCGGACGCATGGAAATCAAGAACAACAGCGCGATCGGCGTTTTATTGAGGGCGAAATAGACCATGTCTGACCTCCGCAAGATCAACATTGACGGAACCGAGATTGAGGTGGACGGGGCCATGACCCTGATCCAGGCGTGCGAGGAGGCCGGGGTAGAGATCCCGCGTTTCTGCTATCACGAACGCCTGTCCATCGCCGGCAACTGCCGTATGTGCCTGGTCGAAGTCGTCGGCGGCCCGCCCAAGCCCGCAGCCTCCTGCGCCATGCAGGTCCGTGATCTGCGCCCCGGCCCCGAGGGTCAGGCACCGGTGGTAAAAACCAATTCACCGATGGTGAAGAAGGCACGCGAAGGCGTGATGGAGTTCCTCCTGATCAACCACCCGCTCGATTGCCCGATCTGTGACCAGGGCGGCGAATGCGACCTGCAGGATCAGGCGATGGCCTATGGCGTCGACTTCTCCCGCTTCCGTGAAGCCAAGCGTGCCGTGGATGATCTGGATCTGGGACCGCTGGTCGGCACCGCCATGACCCGCTGCATTTCCTGCACCCGCTGCGTGCGTTTCACCACTGAAGTCGCCGGCATCACTCAGATGGGTCAGACCGGTCGCGGCGAAGATGCGGAGATCACCTCCTACCTGAACGAGACGCTGGATTCGAACCTGCAGGGCAATATCATCGATCTTTGCCCGGTTGGTGCGCTGACCTCGAAACCCTATGCGTTTACCGCCCGCCCCTGGGAGCTGACCAAGACCGAAACCATCGACGTGATGGACGCGCTTGGCTCGAACATCCGCGTGGACACCAAGGGCCGCGAAGTGATGCGGATCCTGCCGCGCAACCACGACGGCGTGAACGAAGAGTGGATTTCGGACAAGACCCGGTTCGTCTGGGACGGTCTGCGTCGCCAGCGTCTGGACAAGCCCTATGTGCGTGTTGATGGCAAACTGCGCCCCGCCACATGGCCCGAGGCGCTGGACACCGTAGCGAGTGCGATGAAGGGCAAGAAAGTTGCCGGTCTGATCGGCGATCTGGTCCCGGTCGAGGCGGCCTTTGCTCTGAAACAACTCATCGAAGGTCTGGGCGGTTCGGTGGAATGCCGCACCGACAATGCCCGCCTCGCCATCGGCAACCGCTCGGCCTATGTGGGCACTGCGGCGATTGAGGATATCGACGCGGCGCAGGCGATCCTGCTGGTTGGCACCAACCCGCGCGACGAAGCGCCGGTTCTGAATGCCCGTATCCGCAAGGCCTGGCTGAAGGGCGCCAGTGTCGGGCTGATCGGCGCCGCTGCGGATCTGACCTATGATTACGAACACATCGGCACCGACCGCGCTGCGCTGGACGCCGCGGTGGCAAACGCCCATGACATTGCGGACAAGGCACCGGTCATCATCGTGGGGCAGGGCGCCTTGCGTGAGGCAGACGGACTGGCCGTGATGGCCAAGGTTCAGGAGCTCGCCGCCAAATCCGGCGCCAAGGTTCTGGTCCTGCACACCGCCGCGGCACGTGTTGGCGCGATGGATATCGGCGCCGTGACCGAAGGCGGCATGGCCGCAGCCATCGATGGCGCCGAGGTGATCTACAACCTCGGCGCGGATGAGGTCGAAATCGATCCGGGTGCCTTCGTGATCTATCAGGGCAGCCACGGTGACCGCGGCGCACACCGCGCCGACGTGATCCTGCCGGGTGCCGCCTATACCGAAGAAAACGGTCTTTTCGTCAATACCGAAGGGCGGCCGCAGCTGACCTTCCGCGCGGGGTTCGCACCGGGCGAGGCGAAGGAAAACTGGGCCATCCTACGCGCGCTGAGCGCCGAGCTGGACGCGAAACTGCCCTATGACTCGCTGGCGCAGCTGCGCAAGGCGATGATCGGTGAGGTGCCGCATCTGGCGAAAGTGGGTGAGGTTGCCGAGAACGAGGTCGTTGCGCTCGACAGCGAACCGCTGGGCAAGGCCGACTTCCTGCCTGCGGTGAAGGACTTCTACCTGACCAACCCGATTGCACGTGCATCGCAGCTGATGGCCGAACTTTCGGCCGCAGCCAAGGCGCGCAAGACAGACAAGATCGCGGCCGAGTGATCCGCGCGGCGCTCATATCGTCCTTGCTGCTGGGGGCCTGCGCGCAGGTGCCCGGTTCCGGCGTGGCAGACGGGTCCACCTCTGAATACAAAGGGGTCGAGACCAGCCTGCTGAACGGCGATCTGGTGCGTTTCAACGTTGCTATGTCCGGTGCCCGCTCCGAGGCGGACCTGGATGACTATGCCGAATGTGCGGCCGCGCAATATGCGCTGATCCGGGGCTACGGCTTCGCGCGTCACGTGCGCACAAAAATGAAACAAGAGGGTGGCGTTCAGACTGCAGATGCTGTCTACACCATCTCGCCCTCCCTCCCGCGCGGTCTGCGCACCATCGACGCTGAAGTCGTGGTCGCCGACTGTGAGGCAAACGGAATACCCACGGTGTGAGGACCTATGGCTGAATTCTTTAACACCCCAGGCGGCATCGCCATTCTGATACTGGCGCAAGTGCTTGCAGTTGTTGCCTTTGTCATGATTTCGCTTTTGTTCCTCGTCTACGGGGACCGCAAGATCTGGGCGGCGGTGCAGATGCGCCGGGGCCCCAACGTGGTGGGCGTCTACGGCCTGCTGCAATCGGTGGCCGACGCGCTGAAGTACGTCGTCAAAGAGGTCGTCATTCCGGCGGGTGCGGACCGCAGCGTCTTCATTCTGGCGCCGCTGACATCCTTCGTGCTGGCGATGATCGCCTGGGCGGTGATCCCGTTCAACGATGGCTGGGTCCTTTCAGATATCAACGTGGCGATCCTGTATGTCTTCGCGGTGTCCAGCCTTGAGGTTTACGGCGTCATCATGGGCGGCTGGGCCTCGAACTCGAAATATCCGTTCCTCGGCTCCCTGCGCTCTGCCGCGCAGATGATCTCTTACGAGGTGTCGATTGGCCTGATTATCGTTGGTGTGATCATCTCGACCGGTTCGATGAACTTCAGCGAGATCGTGCGTGCACAGGATGGCAACGCTGGCCTGTTCAACTGGTACTGGCTGCCGCACTTCCCGATGGTCTTCCTGTTCTTCATCTCGGCCCTGGCTGAAACCAACCGCCCGCCGTTCGACCTTCCCGAAGCGGAATCGGAACTGGTTGCGGGTTATCAGGTTGAATATTCGGCCACGCCGTTCCTCTTGTTCATGGCAGGTGAATACATTGCCATCTTCCTGATGTGCGCGCTGACCACGCTGCTGTTCTTTGGCGGCTGGCTGTCCCCGATCCCGGGTCTGCCTGATGGCGTCCTTTGGATGGTTGGCAAGATGGCCTTCTTCTTCTTCCTCTTTGCGATGGTAAAGGCGATCACCCCGCGCTACCGCTATGACCAGCTGATGCGCCTTGGCTGGAAGGTCTTCCTTCCCTTCTCGCTGGTCTGGGTTGTCTTCGTCTCCTTCGCTGCAAAATTCGACTGGTTCTGGGGTGCCTTCGCACGCTGGACAACTGGGGGCTGATCATGACGCAGATCGATTACACCCGCGCCGCCAAATACTTCCTGCTGCAGGATTTCTGGCAAGGCATGAAACTGGGCCTGAAGTACTTCTTCGCGCCCAAGGCCACCCTCAACTACCCGCACGAAAAGGGGCCGCTGTCGCCGCGCTTCCGCGGTGAACACGCGCTGCGCCGTTATCCCAACGGCGAAGAACGCTGCATTGCGTGCAAACTCTGCGAGGCGGTTTGCCCCGCTCAGGCGATCACCATCGATGCCGAACCGCGTGAAGACGGCAGCCGCCGCACCACGCGTTACGACATCGACATGACCAAATGCATTTACTGCGGTTTCTGTCAGGAAGCCTGCCCGGTGGATGCCATCGTGGAAGGGCCGAATTTCGAATTCGCCACCGAAACCCGCGAAGAGCTGTTCTACGACAAGGAAAAGCTGCTTTCGAACGGGGAGCGCTGGGAAGCCGAGATCGCCCGGAACCTGGAAATCGACGCCCCGTACCGGTGAATGAGAGATGAGCGAAACCAAGAACCCCTTTGAGGCCATGATGGCCCAGGCCCACGAGATGGCCCGGGCTCTCAATCCCGGCCTTGAGCATTTCTCGCCCAAGGGGTTCGAGGCGCTTTGGCCGACCATGCCCAAAGAGGCGATGGAACTGATGTTCGGCAGGACCGTCAACAAGGACGGTTTGGACGCCAAGACCCGGCTGCTTCTGACGCTGGCCGGGCTGACCATGCAGGGCGCGCAGGCGGATACCGCCGTGCGCCAGACCGTGCGCCACGCTTTGGAGGCGGGCGCGAAGAAACAAGAGATCGTTGAAACGATCGGACAGATGTCGGTCTTTGCCGGCATTCCGGCCATGACCCGCGCGCTCGAGCTGGCGCAGGAGGTCCTGGACGACAAAAGGGACGATGAGACATGAGCGTTTTTGCCTTCTACCTCTTCGCCATCAGCGCCATCACCGGCGGGCTGTTCACTGTGATCAGTCGCCAGCCGGTACACTCGGTGCTGTGGCTGATCCTGGCCTTTATTTCCTCGGCCGGGTTGTTCGTGCTGCTGGGGGCGGAGTTCGTCGCCATGCTGCTGGTCATCGTCTACGTGGGGGCGGTCGCTGTTCTGTTCCTCTTCGTGGTGATGATGCTGGATGTGGATTTCGCCGAGCTGAAAGCGGAAATGGCAAGGTACATGCCTGTCGCGCTGCTGATCGGTCTTGTCATCCTGATGCAGTTCGTCATGGCCTATGGCGCCTGGGAAAGCGCGCCGCTGGCATCCGAGCTGCTGGCGCAGCCGACACCGACGGATACCCACAACACCGAGGCGCTTGGCCTCATCATTTATGACCAATATTTCCTTCTGTTCCAGCTGGCGGGCCTGATCCTGCTGGTGGCCATGATCGGCGCTATCGTGCTGACCCTGCGCCATCGCAAGGACGTGAAGCGTCAGGACATCGTCGCACAGATGATGCGTGACCCGGCCAAGGCGATGGAACTCAAGGACATCAAACCGGGGCAGGGGCTGTAAGGCAATGATCGGACTTGAACATTATCTCACCGTCGCGGCGACACTGTTCGTCATCGGCATCTTCGGACTGTTCCTGAACCGCAAGAACGTGATCATCCTGCTGATGAGCATCGAATTGATGCTCCTCGCTGTGAACATCAACCTTGTGGCCTTCTCCAGCTTCCTTGGGGATCTGGTGGGGCAGGTCTTTACCCTGTTCGTGCTGACCGTGGCCGCCGCTGAGGCCGCCATTGGCCTGGCGATCCTGGTTTGCTTCTTCCGCAACCGCGGCACCATCGCCGTGGAAGACATCAACGTGATGAAGGGCTAAAGCGTCATGGAAACCATCCTTCTCTTTGCCCCCTTGGTCGGGGCGGTGATCTGCGGCTTTGGCTGGAAGTTCATCGGCGAAAAGGCCGCCACCATCACGGCGACGGGCCTGCTGTTCTTCTCGGCGATCCTGTCCTGGATCACCTTCCTGTCCTTTGACGGGACCACGCAGCACATCGAAATCATGCGCTGGATCGAAAGCGGCTCGCTTTCGACCTCCTGGGGCATCCGGCTGGACCGGTTGACCGCGATCATGCTGATCGTGGTGACCACGGTCTCCAGCCTCGTGCACCTCTACTCCTTCGGCTACATGGCCCATGACCCGCAGTGGAAAGACGGCGAAAGCTACAAGCCGCGCTTCTTTGCCTACCTGTCCTTCTTCACCTTCGCGATGCTGATGCTGGTGACCTCGGACAACCTGGTTCAGATGTTCTTTGGCTGGGAAGGCGTGGGCGTTGCCTCTTACCTTCTGATCGGTTTCTACTACCGCAAGCCTTCGGCCAATGCGGCTGCGATGAAAGCCTTCATCGTCAACCGTGTCGGTGACTTCGGCTTTGCGCTGGGTATCTTTGGTCTGTTCTTCCTGACCGACAGCATCAGCTTTAACGACATCTTCGCGGCGACGCCCGAGATTGCCGAAACACAGCTCAGCTTTCTCTGGGGCGAGTGGAACGCGGCAAACCTGATCGCGATCCTGCTGTTCATCGGTGCCATGGGTAAATCGGCGCAGCTGATCCTGCACACCTGGCTGCCGGACGCGATGGAAGGCCCGACCCCGGTGTCGGCCCTGATCCACGCCGCGACCATGGTGACCGCTGGTGTCTTCCTGGTCTGCCGCATGTCGCCGCTGATGGAAGTGGCGCCGCAGGCGACCATGTTCATCACCGTGCTGGGTGCCACGACGGCCTTCTTTGCCGCCACCGTGGGTCTGGTTCAGACCGATATCAAGCGCGTCATCGCCTATTCCACCTGTTCGCAGCTTGGCTACATGTTCGTGGCCGCAGGCGTGGGCATGTATTCGGCAGCGATGTTCCACCTGTTCACCCATGCCTTCTTCAAGGCCATGCTGTTTCTTGGCGCGGGCTCCGTGATCCACGCGATGCACCACGAGCAGGACATGACGAACTACGGTGGTCTGCGCAAAAAGATCCCCTATACCTTTGCTGCGATGATGATCGGCACGCTGGCCATCACCGGTGTTGGTATTCCGCTCACGCATTTTGGTTTCGCTGGCTTCCTGTCCAAGGATGCGATCATCGAAAGCGCCTATGCAGGTGGGTCCATGTATGGCTTCTGGCTGCTGGTAATCGCTGCTGCGATGACCTCCTTCTACAGCTGGCGCCTGATTTTCCTGACCTTCTACGGCAAGCCCCGCGGCGACAAGCATACGCATGATCATGCGCATGAAAGCCCGATGGTCATGCTGATCCCGCTGGGCGTCCTGGCTCTGGGTGCGGTGTTCTCCGGTATGATCTGGTACAACAGCTTCTTTGGTCACGCCGATCAGGTGGGCAAGTTCTACGGAATCCCGGTGGCCGAAGCTGGCGCGGACGGCCAAATTAAGCTGGGTCCGGATCAGCATGGCGGTATGCTTCATGACGCCGAAGGCGGTGACGAGGAGGCTGCTCACGGCGAAGCCGCTGATGGACACGGCGCCGCAGATGAAGGTCATGGTGAAGCCGCTGGTGGACATCACTACGTCTTTGCTGGTGAGCCGGGTGAGGGTGCTCTGTACATCGCGCCGGACAACCATGTTCTGGACGATGCCCACGCGGCTCCATGGCAAGTCAAGACCGCGCCCTTCTTTGCGATGCTGGGCGGTCTGATCCTGGCGCTGTGGTTCTACATCTGGAACCCCTCGCTGCCCGCACGTCTGGCCGAGCAGCAGCGTCCGCTGTACCTGTTCCTCCTGAACAAGTGGTATTTTGACGAGCTGTACGATGCGATCTTTGTCAAACCCGCCCTGGCGATCGGCCGCTTCTTCTGGAAGAAGGGCGACGGCAAGACGGTTGACGGTTTCCTGAACGGTGTGGCTCTGGGCATCGTGCCCTTCTTCACCCGTCTCGCTGGCCGGGCCCAGTCCGGCTTCATCTTTACCTATGCCTTTTGGATGGTGCTGGGCATTGCCGCCCTTGTCACCTGGATGTCGATCGGCGGAGGAGCGCACTGATGGACAACATCCTTTCTATTATCACCTTTATCCCGGCATTTGCGGCGGGCCTGATGGCCCTGCTGCTCCGGGGAGAGGATGACGCGGCACAGCGCAACGCCAAATGGATCGCGCTGCTGGCGACAACGATCACCTTCTTGGCGTCGCTCTATATCTTCGTGAACTTTGACGCCGCCAATACGGGCTTCCAGTTCGTGGAAGAGGCCGATTGGATCTTCGGCCTGAAGTACAAGATGGGTGTCGATGGCATCTCGGTGCTCTTCGTGCTGCTGACCACATTCGTGATGCCGCTGACCATTCTGGCCAGCTGGAATGTCACGGTCCGCGTCAAGGAATACATGGTGGCCTTCCTGCTGCTTGAAACCCTGATGCTGGGCGTCTTCATGGCGCTGGACCTGGTGCTGTTCTACCTGTTCTTCGAAGCGGGCCTGATCCCGATGTTCCTGATCATCGGTATCTGGGGCGGCAAGGAGCGTATCTACGCCTCCTTCAAGTTCTTCCTCTACACCTTCTTCGGTTCGGTGCTGATGTTGGTGGCCATGGTGGCGATGTACGCTGACGCGGGCACCACCGACATCGAGTCCCTGCTGACCCACAGCTTCTCGGCCGCGAGCTTTGACGTGCTGGGTATCCATGTGGTGGGCGGCATGCAGACGCTGATGTTCCTGGCCTTCTTCGCCTCCTTCGCGGTGAAGATGCCGATGTGGCCGGTACACACCTGGCTGCCGGATGCGCACGTTCAGGCGCCGACCGCAGGCTCGGTGGTGCTGGCAGCGATCATGCTGAAGATGGGCGGCTATGGCTTCCTGCGCTTCTCCCTGCCGATGTTCCCGGTCGGATCGGACGTGATGACTGATCTGGTGCTCTGGATGTCCGCCATCGCGGTTGTCTACACCTCGCTGGTGGCGATGGTGCAGGAGGACATGAAGAAGCTGATCGCCTATTCCTCGGTTGCGCACATGGGTTTTGTGACCATGGGTATCTTTGCGGCCAACCAGCAGGGCGTAGACGGTGCGATCTTCCAGATGCTGAGCCACGGCTTCATCTCGGCTGCCTTGTTCCTTTGCGTTGGCGTGATCTACGACCGTATGCATACCCGTGACATCGACGCCTACGGCGGCCTTGTGATCCGGATGCCTGCCTATGCGTTGGTCTTCATGTTCTTCACCATGGGCAACGTCGGCCTGCCGGGCACTTCGGGCTTCATCGGTGAATTCCTGACCCTGATGGGCACCTTCCAGAAGAACACCTGGGTTGCGGCTGTTGCTGCCACCGGCGTGATCTTCTCGGCGGGCTATGCGCTGTGGCTCTATCGCCGGGTGGTCTTTGGCGATCTGATCAAGGAGAGCCTTAAGACCATCAAGGACATGGATGCACGCGAGCGGTTCATCTTTGCGCCGCTGGTGGTGATGACGATCCTGCTGGGCGTCTACCCGTCGCTTGTCACCGATATCATCGGCCCGTCGACCGAGGCTCTGATCTCGAATTTCAACCATTCTCTGGCTGCCGCTGACACCTCGTCTGCGACCCAGATTGCTTCGCACTAAGGGAGCCAAGGCAGATGATCCAAGCTGATCTCTCCGTCGTCCTGCCAGAGATTATTCTGGCTGTTTACGCAATGCTGGCGCTGCTGGCGGCGGTTTACACGGGCAAGGACAAGCTGGCCGCGACGCTGGTCTGGTCCACCGCAGCCCTGATGGTCGCCCTGGCGGTCTGGATCGCAACCGGCGGCAATGGCACGCACGAGGCCTTCGGCGGCATGTTCGTCGATGATGGCTTTGCCCGCTTTGCCAAGGTTCTGGTTCTGATCGGCGCCGCAGCGGTGCTGGTGATGGGGCAAGAGTACATGTCGCGCCGCGGCATGCTGCCCTTCGAATACCCGATCCTGGTTGCGCTTAGCACCGTGGGTATGATGGTCATGGTGTCGGCAGGCGACCTGATGGCGCTCTATATGGGGCTGGAGCTGCAATCTCTGGCGCTTTATGTGGTTGCCGCCCTGCGCCGCGACAGCGTGAAATCGACCGAAGCGGGTCTCAAGTACTTCGTGCTGGGCGCTCTGTCCTCCGGTCTGCTGCTCTATGGCGCCTCGCTGGTCTACGGTTTTGCTGGCACCACGAAATTCGCCGGTATCATTCAGGTAGCAGAGCATAACCACATGTCGCTGGGCATGCTGTTCGGCCTCGTTTTCCTGATCTCGGGCATGGCGTTCAAGGTCTCGGCCGTTCCGTTCCACATGTGGACACCGGACGTTTACGAAGGTTCGCCGACGCCGGTTACCGCCTTCTTTGCCACCGCGCCCAAGGTTGCTGCGATGGGTCTGTTTGCACGGGTGCTGCACGATGCATTCGGCGGAGCGGTCACCGACTGGCAGCAGGTCATCGTGGTTCTGTCGGTTCTGTCGATGTTCCTCGGCGCCATTGCCGCCATCGGTCAAACCAACATCAAGCGCCTGATGGCCTTCTCCTCGGTTGCGCATATGGGTTATGCGATGATCGGTCTGGCAGCAGGCACCGAACAGGGCGTGACCGCGATGCTGGTTTACCTGGCGATCTACGTCACCATGAACATCGGCACCTTTTCTTTCATCCTGATGCTGGAAAAAGACGGCACGCCGGTCACCGATATCAGCGCCCTGAACCAGTTCGCATCGCGCCAGCCGGGCAAGGCGCTGGCAGTGCTGATCCTGATGTTCTCGCTGGCCGGTGTTCCGCCGATGCTTGGCTTCTTTGCCAAGCTGGGCGTGTGGCAGGCGGGTGTTGATGCGGGTCTGATGGGGCTGGTTGTGGCCTCAGCTGTCGCCTCGGTCATCGGTGCCTTCTACTACCTGCGGATTGTCTTCTACATGTACTTCGGCTCGGGCGAAGGCGAAGTCGAGATCAAAGGCTCTCCGGTGCTGACGCTGGCGCTGATGGGATCGGCTGCGCTGATGCTGATCGGGGTGGTCTACCAGTTCGGTATCGACGGGGCAGCGGCTGCTGCCGCCGCAACGCTTGTAAATTGATCTATCGTTCAGACAGTCTCGGAAGGCCCGGTCGCATGACCGGGCCTTTTGTGCGTAAAGGTGGAGGCGTTTGATGACCTGGCCGACGGGATATGGGAAACGGGTTCTGCCCGAGGTGGACAGCACCCTGGACGAGGCAGCGCGGATCGTTGGTGAGCTTCAGGGCCCCGAGTGGATCCTGGCGCTGCGTCAGACCAAGGGACGCGCCCGCCGTGGCCGCGACTGGAAAGACCCCAAGGGAAATTTTGCAGCCACGCTGGTGATCCGTCCTGAAGGTCCGGCATCGCAGGTGGCGCTGCGCAGTTTCGTGGCCTCGCTGGCGGTCTATGACGCCTGCGAGTCCCTGACGGGACGCAGCGAGGGGCTGGCCCTGAAATGGCCCAACGATGTGCTGCTGAACGGTGGCAAGCTGGCGGGCATCCTGTTGGAAAGCGTCGGGCAGGGTACAGGTGTTAGCCATCTGTCGATCGGCATTGGCGTCAACCTGATGGAAACCCCGATGAAGGAGTGGCTGGAACCCGGCGCCGTGTGGCCGGTCTCGCTGCTGTCTGAAACCGGTATTCAGGTGGCGCCCGAGGATTTCCTTGAGGCGCTGGCCGCGGCCTTTGCCCGATACGAGGAGCAATTCGCGACCTACGGGTTTGAACCGATCCGCACCGCCTGGCTGGCCCGCGCGGCCAAGCTCGGTGAGGTCATCACCGCACGCACCGCAACGTCGGAAACCGAAGGCACGTTCGAAACGGTGGACGCCAGTGGCAACCTTGTCCTAAACACCGCCAAAGGCCGCATTTCGATCCCGGCCGCGGATGTCTATTTCTAGGAAGGACAAGCCCATGCTTCTGGCCGTTGATTGTGGCAATACCAATACTGTCTTCTCGATCTATGACGGGGAGGAGTTCATCGGCATGTGGCGCACCGCCACCGATTGGAAACGCACCGCGGATCAGTATTACGTCTGGCTCAACACGCTGATGCGGCTACAGGGGATCGAGGCGGATATCACCGACATGATCATCTCCTCCACTGTGCCGCGGGTGGTGTTCAACCTGCGTGTTCTGGCGGATCGCTATTTCAACACACGGCCCTTGGTGGTTGGCAAGCCCGATTGCCTGCTGCCGGTCGAGGTGCGCGTGGATGAAGGCACCGCAGTGGGGCCGGACCGGCTGGTCAATACGGTCGCCGGGTTCGATCACTACGGTGGCAATCTGGTCATGGTGGATTTCGGAACGGCGACCACCTTTGATGTCGTGGCCGAGGATGGCGCCTATGTCGGCGGCGTGATTGCCCCTGGCGTGAACCTCAGTCTTGAGGCTCTGCATCAGGCGGCCGCTGCGCTGCCACATGTGGACATCTCTAAACCGCAAAAAGTCATTGGCACCAATACCGTGGCCTGCATGCAATCTGGCGTGTTCTGGGGCTACGTGGGGCTGGTGCGAGAGATATGCACCCGCATCAAGGAAGAGCGCGGTGTGCCTATGAAGATCATATCAACAGGCGGGCTGGCGCCTTTGTTCCAGCAAACGGCGGATCTGTTTGACGCATTCGAGGACGACCTTACGATGCACGGCCTACAGGTCATCCATAAATACAATAAGGATAACGGTACTCCGAATGAGCACTGAACGATTGATCTATCTGCCCCTTGGCGGGGCAGGTGAAATTGGCATGAACGCCTATGTCTATGGCTATGGTAAACCGGGCAAGGAACGGCTGATCCTGGTGGATCTGGGCGTTGCGTTTCCGGATATGGAGACCAGCCCGGGCGTGGACCTGATCATGCCCGACATCACCTGGCTGAAGGAACGCGTTGACCAGCTTGAGGCGATCTTCATCACCCATGGTCACGAGGACCACATCGGGGCGGTCTCGCATCTCTATGGAGATCTGCGGGTTCCGGTCTACGCGCGCGCCTTTACTGCCAACCTTGCCCGCCGCAAGATGGAAGAGCGCGGCCATGATCCCCAGGTGGTGCAGACCGTTTCGGCATGGCCCGAAGTGACCAAGCTCGGCCCCTTTACCGTTGGTGTCGCGCCGATGTCCCACTCCATCCCCGAAAGCGGCGCATTGGTGATCGACAGCCCGGCTGGACGGATCGTGCACACCGGCGATTTCAAGCTGGACCCGAACCCGCTGGTCGGTGAGGCCTTTGATCCGCAGATGTGGACCGAAATCGCCAAGGACGGCGTGCAGGCGATGGTCTGCGATTCCACCAACGTCTTCTCGGCTCATCCGGGGCGCTCTGAATCCGAACTGGCGCCGGAGATCACCAAACTGATCGAGAGCGCAACCGGCATGGTTGCTGCCACCACCTTTGCCTCCAACGTTGCGCGAGTGAAGACCCTTGCTGAGGCGGGCGAGCGGGCAGGGCGGTCCATCGTGCTCTTGGGCCGTGCCATGCTGCGCATGGTTGAGGCCGCCGTGGAAACCGGTGTGCTGAAGGATTTCCCCAAGGTGATCCAGCCCGAGGACGCGCAGGAACTGCCGCGCGACAACGTGATGCTGATCACTACCGGCAGCCAAGGCGAACGCCGGGCGGCAACTGCGCAGATGGCACGCGGTAAGTATCGCGGGCTTGAGCTGAAGGCCGGTGATCTGTTCCTGTTCTCCTCGAAAACCATTCCGGGCAACGAGAAGGGCGTGATCCGCATCATGAACCAGTTCTCGGAGCGCGGCGTCGACGTCGTAGATGACAGCTCTGGCCTGTACCACGTGTCGGGCCACGCCAACCGTCCCGACCTTGAACAGCTGCACGCGCTGGTCAAACCGAAGATCCTGGTGCCGATGCACGGCGAACACCGCCACTTGCGCCAGCACGCGCGCATCGCCGAGGAAAAAGGCTATGCCAGCGTTGTGGCGGTGAACGGCACCATGCTGGATCTTTCCGGTGATCAGGGGCCGAAGATCGTCGACTATGTGGACACCGGTCGGACCTATCTGGATGGATCGGTCAAGATCGGCGCGCTGGATGGCATCGTGCGTGACCGGATCCGCATGGCGCTGAACGGCCACGTGGTGATCACGGTGATCCTTGATGAAGAAGACGAACCGCTGGGCGAACCCTGGTGCGACATCAAAGGCCTAGTGGAGACCGGAACATCCGATGCCGCGCTGGCTGAGGTGATCGAAGAGGACCTGAACCAGTTCCTGATGCGCGCCGGTGCCAAGACCCTGCGGGACGATGACAAGCTGGAAGGCGAGTTGCGCCGTGTGGCACGCCAAACCGCGAACAACGAGATCGGCAAGAAGCCTGAAGTAACAGTGGTGATCAGCCGTATGCGCTGATCCCTACTTGTCAAAGACTGAAAACGAAAACGCCCTGACTGGATAAGTCAGGGCGTTTTTGTGAGTGGTGGTATTCGAAAGTGCGATCAGGCGTGGCGCGGGCGGTGCACCAATGCGGTGATCTTGTGGACGGCGCCGCCGATGCGTGCCACCACGGCGCGCAGCATGTTGCCCATTGCCGCGCTGCGCATTGCATGGGCGCGTTGCTCGATGGCCTGGATGTCCTGTGCGGTGAGCGGGGTGTTGTCGAACTGGGTCATTTAACTTTTCAACCTATGAGATGTGTCTGTCTTGCTTGCGGGTGACATAGTCCCCTGCGGCGGGTTTGACATCCGGTCAAATGATCAATGCCGCCATGCTGCAGGTGCAAAGCAAGTCACCAAACCGCGAATGATTGGATGGCAGGCGCCGTAGGGGAGAACGAAAAACGGCTGCATCCCATTCAGGATGCAGCCGTCAAAACTGTCAAAGTGCTGATGCGTCAGCTAGCGCGGCGTTCGTCAAAGGACAGCGCAATAAAGCTGGGCATGTGATCGCCCATGCCGACAACCTTGCGGTCGTCGCGGCGGTCCTGCTTGCCTCCACGGCCACCACGCGATTGTTTCGCTGGCTTTTCAGCATTGGCCGATTTGTCGCCAGAGCGGGACTGGGATTTTGGCGCGGTTGCAGTGTCCGTATCCGCGTCTGCTGCCTGATCTGCCTTTGCATCCTTGGGCGCGTCCTGACCCTTGTCCGCCGATTTGCCACGACGGCTGCGGGTCGGCTTGGGCTTGCTTGCGGCGGTATCATCCTTGCCTGCGTCCACGGCATCTTCGGTGGACTTGCGGCTGGGTGCCTTTTTAACAGGGTTTTCCAGGCGGGCGATGGTCTTTTGAACCAGGCTTTCGACGGCATCCAGCGCCTTTTCATCGCGCGGAGTGCAGATGGTGATCGCCTTGCCCTCACGGCCGGCGCGGCCGGTGCGGCCAATCCGGTGCACGTAGTCCTCGGCGTGGCCGGGAACGTCGTAGTTGAACACATGGCTGACGCTGGGCACGTCGAGACCGCGCGCAGCCACGTCCGAAGCCACCAGAATGCGCAACTGGCCCTCACGGAACCCATCAAGGGTCTTGGTCCGCTGGCTTTGGTCCAGATCGCCGTGGATCGGCGCGGCGTCATAGCCATATTTTTTCAGCGACTTTGCCACCACATCCACGTCCATCTTGCGGTTGCAGAAGATGATCGCATTGGTCAGCTTTTCGCCTTCCTGATCGATCAGCGCGCGCAGCACTTTGCGCTTTTCGCTGCCTTCGCGATCCTTACGGGAGGCTTTGAATTCCACAACGGCCTGTTCGATGGTTTCCGAAGTCGTCGCCTGACGGGCGATTTCGATCCGTTCGGGGTTCGACAGGAAGGTGTTGGTAATCCGCTCGATCTCCGGCGCCATAGTGGCCGAGAAAAACAGGGTCTGGCGGGTAAAGGGCGTCAGGCCAAAGATGCGTTCGATATCTGGGATAAAGCCCATATCGAGCATCCGGTCGGCTTCGTCCACCACCATGACCTTCACATCAGAGAGGATCAGCTTGCCGCGTTCGAAATGGTCAAGCAGACGACCGGGCGTTGCGATGAGAACGTCGACGCCCTTGTCGATCAGTTGGTCCTGTTCCTTGAAGCTGACGCCGCCAATCAGAAGGGCCTTGGTCAGTTTCAGGTGCTTGGTGTAAGTGTCAAAGTTTTCAGCAACTTGTGCTGCCAGCTCGCGCGTGGGGCAGAGCACCAGGCTGCGCGGCATCCGCGCACGCGCGCGACCGCGGGCGAGCATCGTGATCATCGGCAGGGTGAAAGAAGCGGTCTTCCCGGTGCCGGTCTGGGCGATCCCCAGAACGTCGCGTCCCTCCAGCGCGGGCGGAATCGCTCCGGCCTGGATCGGGGTGGGGGATTCATACCCGGCTTCCTCAATTGCCTTGAGGACCTTGGGGTTCAAGTTCAGATCGGTGAATTTTGTCATATGCGTCCGTTTTTGCGGACACTGACCAGGCCCGCGCGTATGTGAGTCAGCCGGTTTCGCAAGGTCATGCGGTTTGGCAGCTTCCGGCTTCGGGGCGGACTTAGCAAAATACGGGTGCACCGTCAATTGAAGCCTGATTTTGCAGGAGAAAACGCGGTTTTTCGCGCTCTTTCGGTGCATATTTGCAGAGTTTATCGCCCTTTAGGCGAGTTTTGGAAAATGTTTGGCGCGTTTCTCCGCGAGGCGCAGTTCACGGATTCGCAGGCAGCCTTCCTGCTCAAGCCGCGCTCGCAGTTCCACGCTGTCGGCGCAGGTCTCCTTAAAAAAACCGCGCAGACCGTCGGTACCCTGTTCCGCTTCGATGGCCGAGAGGAGTTCGTGCAGATTGATACCGCCCTTGTCGCGGGGCCGGGCCGGTTTCAGCTCGGATCGGTAGGAGCCCTGCTTCAGCCGGTAGCTGTAATGCGACAGCCAGCTGTCCCAATCGCGGGCGTGCAGATGGCACAGGTCGACGTCCGGCAGGACCACCTGGCTGGGATTTTCCTCCCCGTCCACGAAGAAATTGTGGATGCGCAGCTTGCCCTCTTCCATGCCGGGGCGGACGAAAAGCTTGCCTTGGGTATGGCTGAGAAAGCCGCTGAGCAGATGCTCGCCATAGGTGGGATAAAGCTGCCCGGCCCGGGCACCTCTGTCGCTACCACGGGGGATTTGCGTCTTGAAGGCAGAGCCGTCGCCTCCGGCCAGGCTTTCAATCGGGTACGCGCGCGCGCAGAGAGCCGTTTCGGGCTGGCGCGCCAGCACCTGTGACAAGGGCTCTTTGGACCAGAGGAATTCATCCACATCCATATGGATCAGCCAATCCAGCCCCTTGCTCTGACGTCTGTAGGCGCGGGTGGCATTCAGGGTTTGCCGGACCTGGTGCTTGTCAGGTTTGCCGCCCTTGCGCCGCTGCGCCCAGGAGGCATCATCGCAGTCGAAAACCCGGATCTTTGGGTGCTGCGCCAAGAGATCGCGTGCCTCGGGGCAGGGGGCATCAAGATAGAGGAAAAGCCGATGCGCGCCTGCGTCCAGATGATAGGCGGCAAAGTTCAGCACATCCTTGGCCTGGGCCTTGATGGTGCTAACGATACCCCATGTCTGTGTCGGCGAATGTGTCAGGGCGGCCTCTCAGAACGGCGGTTCAGCAGGACGGCGCAGTCGACGGTCGTCTCCAGATCACCGCCGGTCTGGAAACGCGCCCGGGCCATGTTGAACCGCCCGGGCATTGATGGTGTTAGACCATCATTTCCTTGGTCGCCGTCAGTTTCAAGTCCGGATAATCCCGCTCCACCCGGTCGATGTCCCATTGCAGCCGCGTCAGGTAGACGGTGTCGCCGTCATGGTCTGTCGCGATATGCTGCTTGTTGGCGTTGATGAATTTCTCCACCGCCGGTTTTTCCCCGGAGACCCAGCGGGCCGAGGTAAACTGAGAGGGCTCAAAACGCACCGGCAGGCCGTATTCCATCTCGATCCGGCTGGCGAGCACTTCGAACTGCAAAGCCCCCACAACGCCGACGATGAAGCCGGAGCCGAAGGAGGGTTTGAAGACCTTGGCGGCGCCTTCCTCTGCGAATTGCATCAGCGCCTTTTCCAGATGCTTCGCTTTCATCGGATCGCCCGCCCGCACGGTCTGCAGCAGTTCCGGTGCAAAGGAGGGGATACCGGTCGCCCGTAGGGCCTCGCCTTCGGTCAGCGTATCGCCAATGCGCAGCTGGCCGTGGTTCGGAATACCGATGATGTCACCCGCCCATGCCTCTTCCGCCAGTTCCCGGTCCGAAGCCAGGAACAGCACCGGGTTCGAGATCGCCATGGGCTTCTTGGTGCGCACGTGGGTCAGCTTCATGCCGCGTTTGAAATGGCCCGAGGCCATGCGCACGAAGGCGACGCGGTCGCGGTGCTTGGGGTCCATGTTGGCCTGCACCTTGAAGACGAAACCGGCGACCTTCTTTTCCTCGGGGCAGATCTGCCGCGGGCTGGCCTGCTGGGGTTGCGGCTCGGGGCCGTATCGGCCGATGCCATCCATCAACTCCTTCACCCCGAAGGAGTTGATCGCAGAGCCGAACCAGATCGGAGTCATGTGGCCCTCCAGCACCGATTGCGGGTCAAGGGTTGGCAACAGCTCCTTGGCCATCTCCACCTCTTCCAGGAACTTTTCGAGCAGATGCGCAGGCACGTGTTCTGCCAGTTTCGGATCGTCCAGCCCTTCGATCGAGATGCTCTCGGCAACCTTGTTGCGGTCGGCGCGGTCCATCAGCTCCAGCCGGTCGCGCAACAGGTCATAGCAGCCGATGAAATCGCGCCCGACTCCGATGGGCCAGCTGGCGGGGGTCACGTCAATCGCCAGCATCTCCTGGATTTCGTCAATGATCTCAAACGTGTCGCGGCTTTCCCTGTCCATCTTGTTACAGAAGGTCAGGATCGGCAGATCGCGCAGGCGGCAGACCTCGAACAGTTTCTGCGTCTGGCTCTCGACACCCTTGGCGCCGTCGATCACCATCACCGCCGCATCCACCGCAGTGAGCGTCCGGTAGGTGTCCTCGGAAAAGTCCGAGTGGCCGGGCGTGTCCACCAGGTTGAAGCGGAAACCGTCGAAATCGAACGACATGGCCGAGGCCGAAACCGAGATGCCCCGGTCCTTTTCCATCTGCATGAAGTCCGAGCGCGTGCGCCGCGCTTCGCCCTTGGCACGCACCTGTCCGGCCATCTGGATCGCGCCGCCATAGAGCAGGAATTTCTCGGTCAGAGTGGTCTTGCCCGCATCCGGGTGCGAGATGATCGCAAAGGTGCGGCGCCGCGCGATTTCGGGCGGCAGTTCAGGGCGGTTTGTGACGGAATCCAGCATGAGCGCGCGTATATCAGGATTGCGGGTCGAGGCAAGAAAAACAGGCGTGCCCCTACGTGCACGGGGTATACACCGGGTCGATTGCATGCCCCGGCAACCCTTTGTCAAAATGTCTAACTTGCGTGCGCCGCGTCTCGGGGAGGTTTCAGCCCGGCGTCACCCTCTTTCAGCGCACGACCTTCAACCCCACAAGTGCTTGTGAGACAGCGCTGCGCAGCGCCAATGAACAATGCGAACGCACAAGTTGCTTCTCGCTGGTCGAAAAATTGGCCCAATCTTTGGTTTGCAAGTTACCTGGAATGACAGATCGTCCGCTTACCTGTTTGCCTTCAACAATTTGACTGCCAGTAGCGGGATCGACCAGAGATGCGGTGAGGCCAACTGTGCAGGCATTCTCCCCGATGAGCGCTTTATTTACTGCAGGGTTGCGAACCCACAGGACAAAACGCGGTTGGTATTTTTCACCTTTGGCTTTTTCAGCACTTGCGATGGCGCCGATTGCAAACAGTCCGCCGCCGAGGGCAAAGAAGTCGCGTCCGGGATTGTAGTTCTGGCCCAGAATATCCAGGGGCGTTTGCTGAAGTACGATGACGACGTCGGTCTTCTGCGCCGCTGCGCCAGTGTGCGAGGGAACGTTTGCGACGACTGCGCCTGTTGGGGTGAGTTGTTCCCTTACAAAACGGCCCGTCGCCGATGCGGCGTTCCATCCCAATTTGCCGTCAATCGGCTGTGGCTCGGCGAATGCAGCGTCCCAGTAGGTTGACACAACATTATCACTGATTTGAGTGACTAGGCCGATTTTTGAATACTGCGCTTGCGCATCACTCGGAATACCGACCTGGGTCGTATCCAAGCACCCGGTTAAACTCAGGGCTGCGACCACGCTGAATAGTCGGATGAGGCTTTTTGCTTCCATGACCTTTCCCCTTTCAGTTCCGCGTGCAAAGCATTCTGAACCGACCTACAGATACACGCCTTGATCCGTATCATGGCAAAAGTACGGAAATGGCATCGCACCCACCCTTTGGAGAGGGGCGCGTCCGCGGCATCAATGCGGTGCAGGGCATCTACTGGATGCCGCTTTTGTTTGGCCACATCCAGGCGCATGAGAGGGACGACACTATTCTGCGCATCGCGCTGAATGCGCAACGCATGCAGGGGGAGAGGCGCAGAGGGTGAGGGGCGGCAGGCAGCACAAACTCGCCATCCGCATGGGGTACGACATTCACTATGCTGCGGCTGCGGCTTCGTTTTCTAATTTTCGCGAGACCGGACGTTCAGATATGCAGCATCGACGGCGCCAATTCCACATTTAGTGCTGATGTCAGCGCCGCGAAAAAAGTGGTGTCCTTTGATCTGATGCGCGGGGCGAAGAGAAATGTTCTTTTCGTTCATTTCCCATACGCCCAAGGCCTTCGCCGAGCACATGTTCGCCGCAACCGACACCCTGGCTGCGCCATCTGAAAGCTCCGCGGGGATGTCGATTGCTCCACCTGCGCCAATCAGCAAGGCTCTGCTTCCGGCTGGTTGAATGTCCAGTGGCAGGTCAGCACGTGTCAGCTATGGCCGTAGTAGGCTTCGGGGTCCATAAGCCCCCCATCTTCCGTCGCGATATAAAACACGCCATCTTTCACTTCGCCGAGCTTGCCGTATTTTGAATGCGTGACCTCGAAGTCATTCAACGTGACGCGACCGTCCTCATCAAAGCTTGTCGAGGTTTCTACTGTGATACCAAAGTCGCGGGTCAATTCCGACGCAATCACATCGTACCACATGCCGGTGGCTTTCAGGTCGTGAGCCTGTTTTTCATTATTTTTTCTAATGTCTTCCGAAGACATCCCATCAACAATGCCTTCGATCATCTCCGGGGGCGTGTTGGCCGAAGCATACACCACTGAGTGCCCTGATGACGCATCTTCAAGCTGAACTTCAAACTTGTTTCTAGGGAAGTTCGCCTGATTGGCAGCGGTAATCATATCACCCAGCCGTGTCGCAGCAGCCAAAATTGCGTCCTCACGAGTCTCATAAGCCCCCATGCCCGGTTGCTGAGCCTTCGCCATGGAATGGGCCGTGTAGAGCCCCAAAGACAGACGGTTCTTGTATCCGTTCTCCGCCTGGAACGCATCGGACTCTGCCTGTCTTGCATAGGCATCGGCGAACATTTTGGCGCGCTGTGCAGGATCTGTATACTGCATCCCGTAGGTGCCGCCTTCCTTCGGAATTCCGGTTTTTGCGTCTGCCGATGCGCCGGACTCGCCTGCAATGGCAGCACGTGCAATCCTGCTGAGGGCGATTTTCACTGCCTGATCGGAGCCTGATGGCGCGGCCAGTGAGTTTTTTGATGCCTCAATACTCTCCTGGCGTGTCCCTGCGGTATCAAAAAGGGAGAGCGTATTCGCGTTCAGGGATTGATTGATAAGCATGGTGACCTCTAAAGGAAAGTCTGAAAAACCTCGTGCTCTGAGCGGGTTGCGGTAGACTGAGCGGGACCTTGAAGGATGCCCGCCGATGCCCAAACAGCCCGCCTTTCCTGCGCTACGCCAGTCAATGAAGAAGAAACA
>NZ_JBDOQR010000100.1:0-11733 GCF_039839315.1 Phaeobacter sp. CAU 1743
TCGGCCAAACCGCCGCTCAGGCGGCCAATACGGGGCGAAAATCGCTGGAAATGACGCCTCAACCGCCCCAAACTGCCCTCAAGCGGCAACATCGGCGCAGCCGAAGACGTTGTTCAGACGTTCCTTAAGTTCGGCGTTACGGTTGCGCAAAAACATACGATGCGCCAGATCGCCATAGGATTTAACAATCATTGATCAGATTCCCAGAAGAGTTTCCAGCAGGCCGTCCACGACAGACAGCACCTTGGCATTTGCACCGTAGGCCTTTTCGTAAATCATCAGGTTCTGCAGCTCGGCATCCGTATCAACACCAAAGCTCGCCTCGGTCTGGGCCATCTCGGTATAGCTAGACGCCGCGAAGGTCAGCGTGTTCGCTGCGGTATTGTCGTCGCGTGCGAAACGAGACAGCAGGACAGCACTCAAGTTAGACGCATCACCATTTACACTGCCTAATCCCGCAGAATTCATGGAACGGCTTTCACTCAGAGCTTCCGAATAACCCTGGATCAGACTGCCATCTCCAAGGTCCCCGGGGGTGGCCGCGTAAAGGCCGTCCCGAAAGCGCCATGTTTCGGCCTGACCATCCATGGCAACCAGATCGTTCAATTCCAGCCGACCAGAAATCCCGACGGTGTCGGCACTGTCAAAGAAGTTGCCTCCGTCGGTGAAAATACCCGCATCCGTGGCGCCGATCGTGGAATCGAGCGCCGGGTCCTGGAACCGTTCGATCAAATCCCTTGCATAGGCATCAAGATCGTCCTGTGCCTCTACGGCCAGTACGTCGCGGACCTGGAAATGAGCCGCCAGCGTCCCGCCGCGGATCGGACCGTTTACGCTTGTGCTGATCGGCTTTCCATTGACCTCAAGGCCCGACAGCAACCCGTTGTCCTGCGTCATATGAGGCAGCATGTCACTCTTGGGAGAGAAGCTCAGCTCGGAGGCTTTTCCATCCAAAAGCGCGGTGCCACCGGACGAATAGAGCGCAATTCTGCCGCCATCCCGCTGTAGAATATTTACCGGAATAATCGCGCCAATCTCATCCACCAACATACTACGCTGATCCAGCATCGTCGTCGTGTCAGCATTGGCAGCTTCGGAAACGACGATGCGGGCGTTCAATTTCTCCAGCTCCTTCAGGGCGGAATTCACCCGATCAACCTGAATACCGATAGAAGTATCCGCCTGAACCCGCATTTCGCGAAGCCCGGCGGCCGCTTCGGTGATCGTACTGACCAACCGATCCGCCTTCACCGCCAGATCATTCAGCCGCGGCGTCGAGTCCGGCCGCGACAACGCCTCGACCAGACTGCCTTCGAAATTCGCCATCTGCGATGTGATGGAAGATTCATCGTCGACGCTGCCGACCAGACCGCTCATCCGCGCAAAAAAGTCGGAATTGACCTGAGCCACGGCAAAATCAGCCTCTGCGCTGCGGCGCGCAGAAACCACCGCAGGATCAACCATGCGTTGAACCGCGCCGATTCTCACCCCCGGCGTGTAGGCGTTCGAATTCAGATCCAGTGTCCGCCGCGAGTAGCCCGGGGTCAGCGCGTTGGCGAGGTTCTCGGACACGATCTGTGAAGATCGCGACGCAGCATTCAATCCGCTCATCGCGGAGTTAATTGCACTTGTGATAGACATGATCAGCCTGCTCTTTCTAAGCCGGGGTCATTGCGCATCAGCGCCTTAACGCTTGATGTTGGTGGTTTCCTGAAGCATCTCGTCGACGGTCTGGATGACTTTCGCGTTCGAGGAATAGGCCCGCTGTGTCTGGATCATGTTGGTCAGCTCGCCCGCCACATCGGTCGAGGATTCCTCGCGCGTGAAGCCTGCAATTTCACCGGTGGGTCCATCACCCGCATTCCACAGGAAGAACGCACCGCTTTCTGCTGACGGGACGAAGGTCTGAAAGTCCAGCGACACCATGCCATTGGGGTTGGGCATATCGACCAGCGGGATCTTGTAGAGGATGCGGCTTGCGCCGGTGCTATAATTGGCCCGCACAAAGCCCGACGTGTCTACATCAACCCCAAGCAGGTTACCCGCAGTCGCACCATCCTTGGTGATGGTCGCGGGTGCAAAGGTATCGGAAACTTGGGTGAAGCCATCATTCTCGCCGATCAGACCGATATTGATTTCGATCGGACCGCCGTCGACATCAACAATCACACTGCCGGTCGAGGAATCATAGGCACCGCCGGCCGAACCCAAGGTGACCGAAGCCAGATTGCCACCATCAGTGCGGCTGTCGTCAAACTCCAGGGTATATTCACCCACAACCGCGCCACCGCTGGCAGTGTCAGTAATGATCATGGTCCATTCGTTGGATTTACCGGTTGCAGGCACCGTCGGGACGAATTCGATATCCAGATTTTCCGAGGATCCCAGATTGTCGAAATACTCGATCGACAGGGATTCAGTCCCTGAAGTTGCGCCAGCCTCTGTCGCTGTCGCCGGCAGGTTGGCACCAATCTGCATTGAGGTGGTCGGTTCGCCGACCAATTGGTTCTTATTCAGATACACCGGCTCCAGACCATCGCTCGAGTCGACAGCGCCGGTCAAAGTGTTGCCCGCGGCATCTGTCGGCCATGCCAGCAGTGCCAGACCCGACTCCGTTGCGAGGAAACCATCGGAATTGACATTGAAGGATCCCGCAGTGGTCAGTCGCATCGATGGCGCGCCATTGTCTGCTGCAATGTCCGAAAGGGTCGCCACTGGAAGGAAGCCACCACCGTCGCGCACAGCCAGGTCTGTCGGGTTGTCTGTCGTCACCAGAGGACCGCGCTGATCAATCAGACGCACATTGGTACTCCGCACACCACCGGCGCTATAGGCACCGCCAGAGGACCCCGCCACGATCGAATGGAAATCCGTCTGGACGCGCTTGTAGCCAGCGGTAGAGGAGTTTGCGATGTTATCGGAGATGGAGGCCAGTCGGCTGGCATTCGCGCCGAGCCCGGATACACCCGCATATAGCGACGAAGAAATGGTCATAGCACGCCTTTCTGCTGCTTCAAATTCTTGATGCAATAGCTAGCGCACGAGCACTTAACGGGCGGCTAACAGATAAAATCCAATCTATCTGTCGCCGCCCGATGGTGGTTAATTGTCTTGTTTTACTTGCGCAAAAGGGTGATTTCGACGCGGTTGTTGCGAACCCGCATGGGGTTTTCAACGGCCAGGTCACGGTCGGCATAACCTGTGACCCGGTGGATTCGGCTGGACTTCAGACCACCCGATTCGAGCAGCTGGCGGGCAGCATCAGCGCGGGCGTGTGACATCTCCCAGACCGGGTTCTTGGCCAGCACCACAGGCTGGGACCGGATGTGCCCACCAATGGCGACACCGTTGGCTACCGTACCACTTACCCGAGCGACCATGCGCACCAGATCCCGGAACAGGGGAGTCGGTTCTGCCGAACCATCTTCAAACAGCGCCGCGTCTTCGGTTTCGAACAGTTCGATGATCAGACCCTCGTCGGTAACCCGTGTCACGATATGTCGTGCCAGATCGGTCGCAACCATGCTTTCACCGCCAAGCCCCTTCAGTTCTTCTTCGATGACCCGGAAGATTTCCTCCTGAGCGGAACGTTCGCTTTCATCGATCAGCCCGGTCGCCCCCTGCGCCTGACGCGCATTCATCGGGTTCTCATCCGTAGCACCAGTGCCGCTTTGCGGTTTGATGTCCTCGGTGAACATGCTGTCCCCGCTGAACGCCCCGTTGCCGCCACCCGACACCCGGCTGAGCGGAATGGACGGTGAGAAATAGTCCGCCAGCCCTTTGCGCTGCTTTTCTGTCGTTGCGTTCAGGAGCCACATCAGAAGGAAAAATGCCATCATCGCGGTCACGAAGTCGGCGTAGGCCACCTTCCATGCACCGCCGTGATGACCATCGCCACCACCTGACTTTTTCTTCTTGATAATAATCGGAGCTACGTTGCTTTGAGCGCTCATTTCAACCACCACTTTTTTTCACCCACAATCGGGGTATCAGGCAGTGCGTTAATCAGATCTTAACAGCTAAAATTGGCTGCTATTAAGACATCTAAACAAATGATTTAAGGGCATAAATGTGGTTTTCAGGGGTGAACCGAGACGACCTCAAGTCAACGATGTGGCAGCTTTGTGGCGAAGGTGTGGCGGAGGTCTGACCCCGCCACAAAAAGGGCGGGATCAGAAGGGCGTTTCAAGCGCCCAAAAGGATGTCGCCGAATGATTCGCGCAGCTTGTTCTTGAGCACTTTGCCGGTGCCGCCCAGCGGCAGATCATCGGTAAAGACCACGCGGTCCGGAATCTGCCAGCTCGCAACCTTGCCTTCGTAATGCGCCAACAGCTCTTCTTCGGTCAGACTTTCGTCGGAACGCACCGCGATGACCACCGGACGTTCATCCCACTTGGGGTGCCGAGCCGCGATGGCAGCCGCCTGAGCGATCTTGGGGTGGGACATGGCGATGTCTTCCAGCTCCACCGTCGAAATCCACTCACCGCCCGACTTGATGATGTCCTTGGACCGGTCGCGGATGATCATATAGCCATCGGCATCGATGGTGGCGACATCGCCGGTATCGAACCAGCCATCCATGGTCAGCGCGCTGGTGTCATGGCCAAAGTAGGTATCGATGATCCAGTGACCACGGATCTGCAACTCGCCCTGGGTCTCGCCATCCTCGGGCAGGCGTTTGCCCGCCTCGTCCACGATGCGCAGTTCGACACCATAGGGCGGACGCCCCTGCCCTTCGCGGATCTTGCCCTTTTCCTCGACGCTCAGGTCGTCGTGTTTCTGCAGAAGGTTGTTGAGCGTACCCAGCGGGCTGGTTTCGGTCATGCCCCAGGCATGGATCAACTCCACCCCGTATTTGTCGCGGAAGGTCGGGATCATAACCGTCGGCAGGGCCGAGCCGCCTACAACGGTACGCTTCAGGCTTTCGGCCTTGCTGCCGGTCTTCTCCAGCGCCTGCAACAGCCCCATCCAGATGGTCGGCACACCCAGCGCAAGGGTGACCCGCTCGCCATCGATCAACTTGACCAGGCTTTCCCCATCAAGATGCGGCCCCGGCAGAACCAGCTTGGCTCCGACGGCGGCCGCAATATAGGGAACACCCCAGGCGTTGACGTGGAACATCGGCACCACTGCCATCACCGTATCGCGCGCCGAGATCGCCAGCCCGTCCGGCTGGTTGCCGCCCATGGAGTGCAGCACAGTGGTGCGGTGGGTATATTGCACGCCCTTGGGGTTGCCCGTGGTACCTGAGGTATAGCACAGGCTCGACGGCGTGTTTTCATCAAGGTCGGGCCAACTGTTGTCATCGCCTTCGGCGGCCAGCAGTTCGTCGTAGAACAGGATGCCTGGCACGGCCTCGGCGGCCGCCTCATCCCGCGGACCCATCAGCACGATGTGTTTCAGCGTTTTCAGGTGCTCTTTCAGCTTGCCCACCGCAGGCACAAAGGTGGCGTCGATGAACAGCACCTGATCCTCTGCGTGGTTGATGATGTAAATCAGCTGTTCCGGCTTCAGGCGCGGGTTGATCGTGTGACAGATCATCCCGCCACCGGAGACACCGAAATAGATTTCCAGATGGCGGCGGTTGTTCCAGGCGATGGTGCCGCAGCGCTCTCCTGCCTTGATGCCAAGACGCTTCAGCGCGGCGGACAGTTTGCGGGCATTCGCCTCGATCTCACCCCAGTTGGAATGCACGACCTCGCCCGAGGTTTCGACCGAAGTCACGGTGGTGTTGCCGTGGTACCGGCCCGCGTGTTCGATCAACGAGCTGATCGTCAGCGGTTTGTGCATCATCTTGCCAAGCATTTTGCCTTGCTCCTCCAAAACTCACTCGGCGGCCAGAGCCGCCCGGTTGCGGATCAGATCCGCGGCTTTTTCTGCGATCATGATGGTCGGTGCGTTGGTGTTGCCCCCGATCAGCCGCGGCATGACCGATGCATCCACAACGCGCAGGCCCTCCATGCCGCGCACTTTCAATTCCGGATCGACGACCGCCATTTCGTCCTGCCCCATCCTGCAGGTACCCACCGGATGATAGATCGTATCCGACCGCGCGCGGATGTGCTGCTCCAACGCTGCGTCATCCGGCTCACCTTCGATGAACAGCTCCTTATGGATGTAGCCCTGCAAGGGCGGCGTCTGCATGATCTGCCGGGTCTTGCGCACGCCCCGGATCAGGGTGGTCAGATCCTCGGGATCGGACAGGAACTGCGGATCGATCCGCGGCGGCGCCAACGGATCGCCCGAGGTCAGCCCGACCGAGCCACGCGATTTCGGTCGCAGCACGCAGATATGGCAGCTGAAGCCATGCCCCAGATGCAGCTTGCGGGCGTGGTCATCGACGATGGAAATGACGAAATGCAGCTGCACATCGGCGCGCTCCAGTGTCGGATCGGTTTTCAGGAACGCCGCCCCTTCGGCAAAGGGTGTCGCCAGCATCCCCTTGCCCGTCTTGCGCCAGTCGTTGATGTGTTTCAGCAAGTTGACACTGCCCGGCAAAGAGATCCCGAAATTGTCCCGGTCCTTGCTTTTGTAGGCGAGGGTGAAATCGAGATGATCCTGCAGGTTCTGCCCGACGCCGGGCAACTCGTGCACCATACCAATCCCATGCGGCGTGATATCCTCGGGGCGCCCCACCCCCGACAGCTGCAGCAGTTGCGGTGAATTGAAGGCACCGCCGCAGAGGATCACCTCGCGCCCGGCGTTGACCATCAGATCCTGCCCGCCTTTCCGGTACGCAACGCCGGTGGCACGCTTGCCCTGAAACAGCACCTTGGTGGCGTGAGCGCTGGTGATCACCGTCAGATTGGTGCGATCCATCACCGGGTGCAGATAGGCCGCCGCGGCCGAGCAGCGCTCGCCATTCTTCTCCGCCGCATGGAACTGCGTCACCTGATAAAGGCCGATGCCTTCATTATCTCCAGTATTGAAATCCGCCGTCTCGCGGATCTGCAGCGCCTTGCCCGCCTCGACAAAGGCGCGGGTGATGGGGCGCGGGGATTTCTGGTGGCTGACTTGCAGGGGGCCATCACCGCCATGCACCGCATCGCCACCAGCTTCGTTGTTTTCGGCGCGCTGGAAATAGGGCAGCACGTCACTCCACCCCCAACCGTCACAGCCCAGCGCCGCCCATTCATCATAGTCACCCGCATGACCGCGGACATAGAGCATGGCGTTGATCGCACTGGAGCCGCCCAGCGCCTTGCCGCGCGGCTGGTATCCCTTGCGCCCGTTCAGGCCCGGCTGCGGCACGGTCTCAAACGCCCAGTTGTTGATCTTGGGACGACCCGGCAGCATGGCAACCACCGCCGCCGGTGCGCGTACCAGAATGCTGTCACCGCGCCCGCCTGCCTCCAGCAGGCAGACGCTGGTGTTCGGATCCTCGCTGAGCCTTGAGGCCAGAGTTGACCCTGCTGAACCGCCCCCCACAATCACATAGTCGAACTGCATCGCTCCCCTCCCAAGGCTGCATCCTGTTCCAAGGTGAGCGCAGGAAGGGGCATCCTGTCCACGTTTACTGTGCGTAAACCATGATTGCGCGGATCCTGGCTTAGCTACCTTCGCGCGCGCCGGTCACCGGACGGGCCGAAGTCGCATAGCGCTCAGAGGCTTCGTAATAGTCGTCAAATCCGATCCGGCGGCGCAACTCCATGAAGTCCATCAGGTTGCTGCGTGGCTGGCCTGCTTTCATCTCGGCCAGCGTCTGCATCATCGCCTGCATGGCGGAGGCCATCAGCGACAGCGGGTAGGCCGCGATACGGTATCCGATTTCCTGCAATGCCTCGGGCGGCAGGTCGGGGGTTTCACCGCCTTCGACGATATTGGCCATATTGGGTGCGTCCGTTGCCGCGCAGACCTCGCGCATCTCCGCCTCGGACCGGGGCGCCTCGACAAAGATGATATCGGCGCCCAGCTCACGGAACTTCTGCGCGCGGGTCAGCGCCTCATTCAGCCCGTGATCATGACGGGCATCGGTGCGCGCGAGGATCAGGATATCCTGACCTTCCTCACGTGCATCCACGGCGGCGCGGATGCGGTCAAAGGCTTCCTCGCGGCCCACCACGGCCTTGCCCGGTGTGTGACCGCAGCGTTTCGGCGCCAGCTGATCCTCGATCATCACGGCGGCGCAGCCCGCATTCGCCATCCCCTGTACCGTGCGGCGCACGTTCATTGCATTGCCATAGCCGGTGTCCCCGTCGGCAATCAGCGGCACAGAGATCGCCCCGGCGATATTGCGGGCCTGATCCAGCACCTCACCATAGCTCATAAGGCCCAGATCCGGCGCCCCGATCCGCGAGGCAGAGGCGCCAAACCCGGTCATGAAGGTCAGGTCGAACCCGGCCTGTTCGATCAGCTTGGCAGACAGCGCATCATAGGCGCAGGGCATGGTGTGAAGGCGGGGCTGCGCAAGAAGGGCGCGCAGGCGGTCAGCAGGTGTCGTCATGTCACTCACAATTTGAAGGGAATATAAAGGGCAAGGTCGGGCACCAGATAGAGCAGCACCACACAGAAGAACATCAGGAGCAGGAAGGGGATCGCCCCACGCGCCACATCGCCAAGGGTGGCGCGTGCCACGGCCTGGATCACGTAAAGGTTCAGCCCCACCGGCGGCGTGATCAGGGCGGCCTCGACCATCACCACCATGAAGACGCCGAACCAGATCGGATCAAAGCCCAGCCCCATGGCAGCAGGCAGCAGCACCGGGGTCATGATCAGCACCATCGACAGCGCCTCCAGTACCAGCCCCATCACCACGAGGATACCGGCCACCAGCAGCACGAACATCACCGGGCTGGACACCGCGTCCGAGATGAAGGCGCTGATTTCCTGCGGGATGCGGTACAGGGTGATCGCCTTTCCGAACACCTTGGCACCCGCGATGATCAGCAAGATCGCGACCGTGGTCGCCATGCTGTCCACCGCCGCCTCCCAGAAGGCTTTCCAGGTCAGCGTACGCAGGACCAGCGCGGTGATGACCACGGCAAAGGCAAATCCGATGGCCGCGGCCTCGGTCGGGGTAAAGGCGCCGGAATAGATGCCCGCCACAACCACGGTGGCCAACGCAATCGACGGCAGCGCCCGCAGGGTGGCGCGGCGGCGTTCGGCGCCGGTTGCCTTTTCACTGCGGCCCATGCCCTTCATCGAGGCATAGATCATCGAATAGCCCGCAAACAGCACCAGCAGCGCCAGACCGGGGCCGACACCGGCCAGGAAAAGGGCAATCACCGATTCCTCGGTGACGAAACCGTAGATGATCATCGGGATCGACGGCGGGATCAGGATGCCCAGCGTGCCGCCAGCCGCCAACAACCCGTAGACAAAGCGCCGCTCGTAGCCGCGGTTGATCATTTCCGGGATGGCAACGGTGCCAATGGTAGCGGCCGTCGCCACCGAAGAGCCGGAGATCGCGGCGAACAGCCCGCAGGAAATTACCGTCGCCACGGCCAGCCCACCAGGCCAGTGGCCGACCCAGGCCTGCACGGCGGCATATAGATCACGCCCAACGCCACCTTTCAGCAGCACATTGGACATCAACAGGAACAGCGGCACCGCCAGCAGAATGAAGCCATCCAGAGTGGAGAGGATCGCCTGCGGCGCCATCAGCGGAGAAAACCCGCCAAGGATCAGCATCGACAGCCCGAGCCCACCAAGGGCAAAGGCAACCGGCACGCCAACAAGCAGCAGCGCGAACAGGGCGAAAAGGATCAGGAAAACCGTCATTATTCATGCTCTCCTTCAGCCGCGATATGCCCCTGCGCCGCGCGCCAGACCTCGATCACGGATTGCAGCAGCAACACCGCAAAGCCAAAGGGCAGCGACAGTTCGACGTACCACATGGGCATGTCCAGCATGGTGCCGGTGGTGCGCCCGCGCATGAAACTGTCGTGGAAAATCTCATATCCGTAGACCAGCACGACGGCGGAAAACACCGCCACCACCGCCATGGCAAAAACATCCGCGCCGATCCGGGGACCACGCGGCAATCCGGAGATCACCGCCGTGATGCGGATATGGCGCCGTTCGCGCAGGCACCAGGGCGCCGCGATCAGCGATCCCCAGATCAGGCAGAACTGGCTCAGCTCCGCCGCCCAGATGGTGGGGCGGACAAAGAAATAGCGGGCCATAACCTCATAGGTCAGCATGACCCCCGCAAGAACAAAGAGGACCGCCGCCACAAGGGCCAGCGCGGTCACGAACCTGGCAAAAACGTGCATGGAATTTCCCGAAGAATAAGATGGACCGGCCCCGGATGCGGCGCCGGTCCGTGACTGTCAGGCTCAGAACTTCTCGGCAGCAGACAGGATTTCTGCGCCCAGATCCCCGGCCTTAGCGCGGAAACCGTCATAGACGGGCGCGGCAGCCTCTTTCCAGGCGGCGATCTCTGCGTCGGTCGGCTGGTACACCGTCATCCCGGCCTTTTCTGCCTCGGCATAGGCGGCAGCCTCGATCGCGGACATCTCGTCCCGTACCGCGATTTCAGCCTTGCGGGCGGCATCGGCCATGATTTTCTGATGCTCAGCCGACAGACCATTCCACCAGTCGGTGTTGGCCACGACGATGAATTCGATATCGGCGTGGTTGGTGACGGTGATAGTGTCCATGACCTCCCAAAGTTTGCGGGATTTCACGCCCGAAACACCGGTCATGCCGATATCAACGGTGCCGCGCTGATAGGCCAGATACTGCTCGGAACCGGAAATCAGCGTCGGGGCACCGCCGGTCGCAGTGACGAAATCACCCAACGTCTTGCCGAAGACGCGGGCCTTCTTGCCTTCCATATCAGCAGGCGTTTTCACCGGACCGTCCTGGGACAGCATGATCGCGCCGCCATATGCCTGCCACCACAGAACCGTGGCACCAGTGTCGGCGATGGCCGCATCAATGGGCCCGCGGACCGGACTGTCCGGCGCAACGGCCTTGCGCACCTTTTCCTCGGAGTTGAACAGGAACGGCATATAGAAGACATCCACCGCCGGAATATCCCCGACATAGCGCGTCAGCGAAGCCACGCCCATCTCGATGGCGCCAGAGCCGACAGCGGCAGGCACTTCCTTGTCCTTGTAAAGCTGCGCGGAGTCGTAAATCTCCACCGCGATGTCACCGTTCGAGGTCTTTTCGACCTCTTCCTTGAACATCAAGAGGTTCTGGCCAAGGTGGCTTTTGAGCGGCAGCTGCAAAGAGATACGTGCGGTCACATCCGCAGCAAATGTCGGCAGTGCAGTGCACAGCGCCAGCGCGGCGCCGGTCAGCGTCGAAGTCAGTTTCATGAATTTTCCTCCCGTTAATAAAAGAATGTTCCATCAAGGACTTACCTTTGGTCAAGGAAAATGCCGGGGGCCTGCCGGGTGCGATAGCCGCACTTTAAAATATTAATACAATTCAATTATTTGACTGGTTCTGCAGCTCAATTTTTTTTGGAAAGGCCGCATCCAAAGCGCCCTCAGCCGGGCGATAACGCGCAGCAGCTGCAACAAAAAGAAAGGCGCCGCGCAAATTGCGCGACGCCTTTCTTTTTGCCGGGCCCAACGGGAGAGAATCCTCCCGCAGGCGATCCGATCCGGGCGGGAGCGCCCCGCCCGAGGCGTATCCGGACCTCAGCCCAGGGTATTAGGGTCTGTGGACATTCAGGATTCCCAAGCTGGCTGAAATCTGATTCAAGCTTCCAAAATGGAGGTTTGAATGAACGAAGAGCGGTTTGTGTTGACAGATGAGGTCTGGGTCCGCCTTGCGCCC